>NZ_JADEWU010000076.1:0-28673 GCF_015207485.1 Planktothrix mougeotii LEGE 06226 | reverse complement strand
CTACGATGCCAATCCATATTGAAGATCCACATCATTACTAGACTGGTAGTTAAAACTACTTGAGTCGCTTTTCCGCCTCGCTCGCTTATAGACGAGGCTACCAAGCTTCCCAAGTTTTTCTTGTGTCCAGGGGGGTCTGTACTAAATCCAGCAAACCTTTTCCCAATTTGTAATTCGTAATCCGAAAAATCTTAAGAAATCAAAACTCAACTTCAAATTTTCTTCAAATTTCCTTGCTAAGTTATTCATAAAAGCAATCAAATGGACACCTGTTCACTTTGAGCGCGGGAATTTATCAGGAAACTTTAGCAGAAGCAATCCATGATTTTCGAGAATTTAAAAATTTGGCAGTTTCTGAGCAATCTGTATCAACAGATACAGATTTTCACCGATAACCCGATTTCAACCAATCCCCCTCTCACCATTTGGGTCGCTCAGGAGGGAACAACACCGATTCGGGATGTCCAAATGCAAGAAACGTCAACCCATCTTCTTTTAAACATCTCTATTCCCTATTTTCAACCCGAAGATTTGGAAATTCGGGTAACATCCGAAACGGTTTTTTTAGCGGGAGAAAAGATTGAACAGGTACAAATTTTGGGTTATTGTGATTTTACCTATCCAGCCCAAGAATTTAAAAGTTTGATTCCTTTACCTTATTCGGTGCATCCCGAAACCGTAACAGCAGAATTTCTGGGGAATGTATTACAACTCACTTTACCCAAGCAACAAACCTTTTCACCCTGTACTCAAGGAATTATCGTTCGTTGTGATTCAACGGTTAAAAGGTTATCTGTGGCTAGAGAGTGAATGGCAACAATAATGTTTTAATTGAGTCTACATTATATTTCAGCTACTACTGGTTAATCATACTTGAGTTTGAGTCTAAATTACTATCATTGATCAACCCTCTAATCCCTTTCTATTCGTTCAGTAAACCCAGTTGGTTTTACCGTCGTAAACCTGTATTAATCATCCGGTTGAGTATTCTGTGGTTAGAATGTATTTAGCGAAACTTGTAATGACAGTTTATGTCATTAAATTTGGAGAACCCACCCCATCATGGATAATCAAGAAAACTGGGAACCCGATGAACCCAAATTATGGGAACTTCGTTTATATGTTGCTGGACAAACACCTAAAGCGATTACAGCGTTCACCAATTTGAAAAAAATTTGTGAGCAGTATCTCCAGGGTCAATATCAAATTGAAATTATCGATTTGTTAGAAAATCCGCAACTTGCCCAGCAAGATAAAATTTTTGCCCTTCCGACATTAGTTCGCACCATTCCCCAACCCTTGAAGCAAGTTATTGGAGATTTATCCAATCCTGAAAAAGTCTTAGTGGGGTTAGAGCTATGGAAAGGGGAAGAATGGAAAAATCCTTAATTCAATACACAAGGAAAAGATCATGAAATCTCATTCTCTGCAACCTAAACCGGAATTTCAGCAACTAAGAGAGGAAAAACTTTACAGCTTTCGTTTATATATTGCTGGAACTAATTGCAAGTCAATTCTAGCTTTAAAAACCATCAAGCACATTTGTGAAACTTACTTAAAAGATCATTATGATTTAGAAGTAATTGATGTTTACCAGCAACCGGAATTGACCCAAGGCGAACCCATCGTTGCTGTCCCAACTTTGATTCGACTGCTACCCTTACCCTTACAACGAATTATTGGGGATTTATCTCAAACTGAAAGAATCCTCATGGCTTTAAATTTATCCTTTTAAATCATGTTTTTCCCGGATTTGAGAGTTAACTATGGTTAACTTTAAACCATCAGAATTAGAATTAAAACAAGAAGTTGATAATCTGCGTTACCAATTATCAATTGCCGAGGAAACATTACGCGCCATTGGCAATGGAGAGGTGGATGCTTTAGTGATTGCGGGATCACAGGGAGAGCAAGTTTATACCCTGCAAGGGGCGGATTCTTCCTATCGACTTTTAGTCGAAGAAATGAAAGAAGGCGCGGCAACGATTACTACCGATAGTACGTTATTGCTTTATTGTAATAAACGGCTTGCTGCTTTAGTCAAAACCCCGTTAAAAAAATTAATTGGTAGCGATTTTAAACAATTTATTTCCCCTTCTGACATCATGCTCTTTGAGGCTTTATGTCAGAAGGCGAGTTTGGGTTCGGGAAAAGGAGAATTAATCTTAATTGCTGCGGATGGAACTGAGGTTCCCGTTTATCTTTCCATTAGCATCTTAAATCAAAAAGGAGTTGAAGTTGGATGTTTAATTGTTACGGATTTATCAGAACAAAAACGAGATGAAGAGTTAATTGCTCAAGAACGGTTAACTAGGCTACTGTTGGAGCAAGCGGCAGAGTCTATTATTGTTTGTGATCATCAAGGAAAAATTATTCGAGCCAGTCAGGAAGCCCACAAAATTTTAGGTAAAAATTTACTGCTTTCTAATTTCGATGACATGATTAAACTTGAACTCTTCCCCAACTCCAATGGAGGTCAGTCTGGGTTGGGAAAAGAGAACAATTCGATGTTTTCGATCACCTCTGTTATTAATGGGAATCCTTATAAAGGTCAGGAAGTATTATTTCTGCGAGATGATGGCAAAACCTTCAACTTTCTTATGAGTGCTAGTCCCCTGTCAATTCCCCATAGCTTCCTCAAAGGCTGTGTGGTGATTCTAACCAATATTACGGAACGAAAATGGGCAGAAGAAGCATTAAAAAAAATTAATGAAGACCTGGAAATCAAAGTTTTTGAACGTACCGCCGAGTTAGAATCTTTAAATCATCGCTTAAAACAAGAACTGTTAGAACAAGCCCGAACTCAACAAATTTTACAAGATCAGGCTCAACTTTTAGATTTAGCCAATGATGGAATTATTGCCGTTGATTTGAATAATAATATTACCTATTGGAGCCAAGGGGCTGAAAAACTTTATGGATATTCTAAATTAGAAGCATTAGGCAAAAATTTAGTCAAAATCCTAAATACTCAATTTCCTAAATCCCTTGATAAAATTCACCAAGAAGTGTTTGACCAAGGAAAATGGGAAGGAGAATTAATTCAAACCAACCGGAAAGGAAATATTGTTGTTATTCATAGTAGTTGGTCGCTCAAAAAAGATGGGGACGGAAATCCGATTGCAATTCTAAAAATTAATCGAGATATTACCAAGGCAAAACAAGCTGAACAAGCGATTATCGATTCGGGTTTGCGCTTGGCTGGAATTTTAGATATGGCTCAAGATGCCATTATTTCTATTAATGAAGAGCAACAAATTACCTTATTTAATCAAGGGGCTGAAAAAATATTTGGTTATACGGCAAATGAAGTGTTAAAACAGCCCTTTTGTCTTTTAATTTCTAAAACTTTTATTGAAAGAAATGATCAATCTAACTTAGAATTATTATCTTCCAATTGTTGTTTATTTAAAAATATTAAAGACTATAGTGAAGTCATCGGTCGTCGTAAAGATGGTACGGAATTTCCGGCTGAGGTTTCTATTTCTGAGTTGTTTTTAGACCAAGGTAAAATTTTAACGGTTTTTATGCGAGATATTAGCGATCGCAAACAAGTAGAACTAGCGATCCAAAAATCCCAAGAAGACTTAGAAATTAAAGTTCAAGAAAGAACCCTGCAATTGGCAACTTCCAATGATGAATTAATTCGAGAAATTGCGGAACGAAAACTCTTAGAAAATCAATTACATCAAATTAATGAAGAACTCGAAGAACGAGTAGAACAACGAACCCAAGAATTAGAAAAAGCCATTAACGACCTGCAAGAAGAAGCCCTTGAACGGCAAAAAGCAACCGTCGCTCTTCAGGAGTCAGAATCCCGGTTTAGAGCCGCTATTGATGGCAGTTTAGATGCGTTTTTTCTATTACAAAATTGTCGAGATGAATCTGGAAAATCACTGGATTTTATCTTAGTTGATATGAATTCTAAAGCGGAAGAAATGATTTCCCAAAATAAAGAAAGTTTACTCGGAAAAGGACTTTATGATATTTTTCCTTGGGGACAATGGGGATATTTTGATAAATATCTGCGGGGGTTTAAAACCCATAAAGGATTTGAGGAAGAATTAGCGGTTTCTGACCCGAATGTTAAAGCCAAATGGGTACAGTTGCAAGTTGTTCCCCTTTTCGATGGTTTAGCGGTGACTTGTCGTGATATTACAGAGCGTAAACAAACCCAAGATGCGGCTCAACAAGCCAATGAAAAACTCACCCGTTGGGTGAATGATTTGAAACAAAGAAACCGGGAAACGGTGCTACTGGGTCAAATGAGTGAGTTCTTACAAGCGTGTAATTCCACAGAAGAAGCCTATCAAGTGATTAATGAATTACTTAAGCCTTTTTTTCCCCATCTTTCAGGGAGTTTATTTGTGACTAAAAATTCTAAAAATTTAGTGGAAATGGTTGCCAGTTGGGGAAATTTAGAGGTGGTGAGTGAGAGTGTTTTTAGCCCTCAAGATTGCTGGGCATTGCGTCGAGGAAGATCTCATTTTGTAGCCTCTCCTAAAAGCCATTTATTATGTAAACATATCTCTAAAAAATTACATCGGAGTCAACTTAAATTAATCAATTCTAGTGAAATAGGCCGAGCAGTGACAACGGCAATGGAGTCATCTAGGGTTCCTTTACCTGCGGTTGAACATCTTTGTATTCCCATGACCGCCCAAGGAGATGCCTTGGGATTATTATGTTTGGCTTCTCAGGAACCTGGACAACTTTCTGAAGACCAACAACGGTTAGCGATAGCGGTTGCAGAACATATTGCTTTAGCTTTAGCCAATTTAAAACTACGGGAAGCTTTAGAATATCAAAGTATTCGAGATAGTTTGACGGGATTATATAATCGTCGTTATTTAGAAGAATCTTTAGAACGAGAAATTAGTCGCGCCCAACGTCAGAAATTTTGTTTAGGGGTGATGATGATTGATATTGATCACTTTAAACATTATAATGATAACTATGGTCATGATGCCGGAGATATTGTTTTACAAAAACTGGGTGCTTTTTTACAACAACATATCCGGGGGTCAGATATTGCTTGCCGTTATGGAGGAGAGGAATTTACCCTGATTTTACCTGAAGTTTCTCTGGAAATTCTTGAGGAAAGGGCAGAAACAATCCGCATTGAAGTTCAAAATCTGAAGCTACAACATCACTATCAAGATTTAGGTCAGATTACCTTATCTTTAGGGCTGGCTATCTTTCCAGCCCAAGGTGTAACCGGAGAGTCTGTTTTACGCGCGGCGGATGCTGCGTTGTACCAAGCTAAACAACAGGGACGAAATCAGGTGTGTCTTTTTAGCAAAACCTGTGATCATCTCGCCTGAATTTGATTTATTTTTTATTCAAAATGTATAGATTTATTACAGTTTTCCGAATTTGCCGAATCTTCAAAAGTTCTTCAAATTTGTTTTTTATTGTCAAATCATTATTTTAATCCTGTTTTTAAAACTTACCTCCCAGGCGGGTAATTGATCCCTAATCCATTTTCATGAGGTTTAACAAACGTTTATGCCAAACTGTCCCTGTTGTGCTTATCCGATGCTGCGACACTTTCACCGAGGTCATCTCTTTTGGCGGTGTCGCCACTGTTGGCAAGAAATGCCCGATTTAACGGCGGCTCAAGCCTCAATTTTGAACTATACCGCATCTCTTGAAAAAACGGTTAAAAAATTAGCCTTGGTCTAAGTGAAATGGTAAGATAGCATCCTGAGTCTGAACTAAATTAAACAGAATTAATACCCTTGTTCAACTCTATTGTTGAGTTTTAGCAAATATTGAGACTAAAATCATCAAGGTAAAGGATGCAGCCATTTAATTTTATTCTGGTTCCTCAAGGTCAAGAATATCAAGCAGTTATGCGAGGATTACAAAATATTCAACCCTCGTCTATGCAAGTGATTCCGATTCCCATTGGCTCTCAATCTTTAACGGTTTATTTACAAGAATGGCTGGAGTCAGATGCAGTTAAAAGTCAGTCCTCAATACAAGTTTTAGTTTTAGGATTGTGTGGAAGTTTATCCCCTAATCTACACATCGGAGATATTGTTATTTATAAAAACTGTTTACCTTTAATTTCTCCAGGAGCAAGTCAACATTGTTGTGACATTGACTTAACTTTGGCGTTACACCAGCACTTCATTCCTGCTCATTTAGTTTGTGGATTAACTAGCGAACAGGTGATTACAACCGCCGTTGAAAAACAAAAATTAGGTCAACGGTATTCTGTGGAAGTCGTGGATATGGAAGGCACAATTATATTAGAATTGTTAACAAAAGTAGGAATTAAAGTGGCAATGGTGCGGGTAATTAGTGATGATTGCTATCAAAATTTACCCGACTTAACGACTGTAATTGATGCCAACGGACAATTAAAAAAATTACCCTTCCTGAAGATAATGCTACAACATCCGATTCAGATATTACAACTGATTCGGAGTGGGTTAAAAAGTCTTCAGATTTTACAACAAGTGACTCAACAATTGGGGACATTAACCGTCAGCTTGCATCTCTTGAACTAACACAAACGGTTGCACAATTAATGCTTGAAATCTTTTTTTCGGCTGATCATTCCATTCAGAAATCCGCTCTGGAGAGGGTTTAGAAATCAGTTGTTCACTAATCCAATGTTGTACCGAAGTCGCATTATCCAAAGCGATCGCTTCTCCCACTGATAATAAATCAAGTTGGGGCTCTACAACAATCACAACTTCTCGTTCCACATGGGGAGTTAACCAATCCCATTCGGCTTCATCCAGATTTTCGGTCAGTTGGTCTCTTAAAGATTCAGTTTCCATAAAAAATTGACGAATTATGAATTACGAATTACTGATAACTGATAACTGGTAGAGACGCGCCATGGCGCGTCTCTACACTGATAACTGGTACAGACGCGCCATGGCGCGTCTCTACACTGATAACTGATTAACGTCCTAAATCATGCAGTGCATTAATTTGATCCGCACATTTGAGAGTTAGGGTTAATAATTCTTCGCGGTCAGTAGAATCAGGGGGAGGGATTAAATGGCCGACCCGAACGGTTACGGGAGTTGGTCGAGGCAAATAGGAACCTTTATTGACAATGGCGTGAGTTCCCCATAAACACACAGGTAATAAAGGAACTTTCGCTTTAGCCGCAATTAACGCCGCCCCTAATTTAGGCTCTGTAATCCGACCATCCAGGGTGCGAGTTCCCTGTAAAAAAACTCCTATAGCCCAACCATTCTCTAACTGTTTTAAGGCGGCACGAATGGCGCTGCGATCAGGTGAACCCCGTTTAACGGGATAGGCCCCATAGAGGGAAATGGCTTGTTTCAAAACGGGAACTTCAAATAATTCCTCCTTTGCCATATAGGAAACGGGACGCCCCATGCAGCTAGAAAGTAGAGGCGGGTCAAAATCACTGGCATGGTTACTAACCACCACTAAGGGCCCTGCGAGGGGAACCCGATCTGCATCATAAATCCGACCTTGAAAATAGAGATGCAGCATCGGGCTGACCACTGACCACTTAAACAAGTGATATAAAATCAAACTGGACAGGGGTTCACGGCTTCTCACAACAGATGCAAATTCTTGATTCACGCGATTGTTTGAATAGTTCGGGAAAAGGTTAGTTTTTCTGACCTTTGGATGCTTGGACGGTCGCTAAGACTTTTTCCATTTCGGATAATTCCACTGCGCCGGAGAAGGTTTCACCATTCATGATAAAGAAAGGGGTTCCCGAAATCCCCAAACTTTCTGCTAATTGGATATCTTTTTGAAGGGCGGCTTGGGCTTGTGGGCTTTGGCGATCGCGGTTGAATTGATCAAGATTCAGGTTGAACTGTTTGGCGATCGCCACATACAATTCTTCTCCTAATTGATCTTGCTGAGTAAACAAGGCATTTTGGTATTCCCAGAATTTTCCTTGTTGTTGAGCCGCCCAGGATGCTTTCGCCGCGTTTAAGGCTTGAGGATGAATCTGAGTTAGGGGAAAATGCTTATAAACCAGTGTCACCTGATCTTGGTGAGCCTTCATGAACTGTTGGATGGTTTGGTGAGCGCGGGCACAGAAGGGACATTGAAAGTCGGAAAACTCTACCAGAACAATATTTTTAGCCTCTGCACCTGTGGCGGGAGATTTGCCAATAATGGCTTGAGGATTCGTTTTCATCTGGTCGAGGAACGCTTGTCGCGCCTGTTGCAGTTGGCCGTCCTGTTGTTGTTGATACGCTTGAACTGACTCTAAAATAACTTCTGGATGCGCTCGAATCACTTGCAGGATTTGTTTTTCCAGTTCTGGACTCACTTTCACCGTTTGATCCGACTGGGCGGGTTGTGAACAACTCGTCAAGGCGATCGTAACCATCAAGACCGTGCTGATCCATAACCGTGACCACCGATAAACTTGTTGTTTCATAGCCATTACCCAATCGATTCTTTTTTATCCTAACAGTCAACTGTCCACCGTTAACGGTCAATCCTCACTGGAAATATAGCCTAACTCGGCTAATTTTTGCATAACTTTAGCAATACTTTCGGCTAAATCTTCTTGATCTGTATGACATTCAATTTCTGGGTTTGTTGGAGCTTCATAAGGATCATCAATTCCTGTAAACCCTTTAATTTCCCCGGCTCTTGCTTTTTTATACAACCCTTTGACATCTCGATCTTCACAAACCGTTAAGGGTGCATTAACATAGACTTCTACAAAATCACCGATTTTTTCGCGGACTTCTTCGCGAATTTCTCGATAGGGAGAGATAGCTGAAACCAGGACAATCACCCCATTTCGGGTTAATAGATGGGCAACAAAGCCGATCCGACGGATATTTTCATCCCGATCTGCTTTACTAAATCCTAAACCTTTGGTGAGGTTTTCCCGAACAATATCTCCATCTAATATTTCGAGTTTACATTGCTTCTGTTGAAGGATCTCAGCGACCGCTCGGCTAATGGTGGTTTTTCCGGCACCACTCAGACCTGTAAACCATACCGTCACACCTCGATGCTGCATTAACGATTTTTCTCCTGTTGTACTGATTAAGCTAGATCTCTCATTTATTATGGTAAGTGAAGATTGGATCATCAGTCAACTCAAGCTTGATCTCCGTCCCGAATTTATCTTTGAAGATTGCTTTGATTTCTTTTTAATTTTCCTTGACTTTTTAACAATAATTTGTATTGTGTTGAACGGATATTTGCTGTTAAAGGTAACAAAATGAAAAAAAGGATCAAATTTTACAGAATTTTCTCGGTTAATATCCTGAAATTAAATCGAATCACAATAACGGCTTTTAATTCATTCAACAACAGGATGATGGCAACCAAACCTTTTAAATTTTTGTTATTTTTGTTTTTGCTGACTGGAATAATCTGGGGCATTGTTATGGGACAGCCTTCGCAGATTTTAGCCCAGGAAAATCCCTCTGGGACAACAAAAACCTTAGTGATGGCAACCTCCCCAGATTATCCACCTTATGAGTTTAAAGATACGGCTACCAGTGGAGAAAAAATTGTTGGCTTTGATGTGGATATTGCGGAATATATTACAAAACAATTGGGCTATAATCTGACCGTTGTGGGGATGGATTTTAACGGATTAATTCCGGCTTTAACTGCTAAACGAGCGGATTTTGTCATGGCGGGAATGACACCGACTCCTGATCGTAAAAAAAATGTAGAATTTTCCGATATTTATTTTGAAGCTAAAAATACAATTGTTAGTTTACAAGATAAAAATTATACAAATCCTGAACAATTAGAAGGAAAAAAAGTCGGGGTACAACTCGGTTCAATTCAACAGGAAGCGGTTAAAAATTGGCAAGGGGTAATTGCGGTTCCCTTGAATAAAACCAGTGATATTATTCAGGAATTAAACTCAAAACGCCTGGATGCTGGAGTTTTAGAAAATACGATTGTTAAAGGGTATATTGCAGCAAATCCAGGGTTAGTTTATCACGAAGTTCCGAATACAGAAGAAGCTGGATCAGCGATCGCTTTTCCTAAAGGATCACCCTTAGTTCAACCCTTTAACCAAGTGATTCAACAGATGAAAGTTAGTGGTAAAATAGACGAACTGGCAAAGAAATGGTTTGATCGCCCAGTGGTAGTTGCTGAAACCTCTGAAATTCCTCATGGGACAGGATTAAAACTTGATTTTAATAAAATTTCTGCCAATATTCCTTATATTTTAGCGGGGATTTTTATTACCTTACAATTTAGTTTAGTTTCTGCTTTTTTTGGGTTTCTGTGGGGAACAATACTCGCCCTATTTAAGATTTCAACAATTAAACCCTTGAATATCTTTTCTCAAGGTTATACGTCTATTTTTCGAGGAACACCCCTACTTGTCCAATTAACCTTAATTTACTTTGCCACTCCCCAACTGACCGGATATGATATTACAGCTTTTCAAGCGGGGATATTAACCTTTTCTCTGAATTCAGGGGCCTATATTTCCGAAACTATTCGGGCGGGAATTCAAGCCGTTGATAAAGGACAAAAAGAAGCTTGTGAAGCCTTGGGAGTAAACTATCAACTGATGATGTTAGATATTATTTTACCTCAAGCCTTAAAAAATATTCTTCCGGCTTTGGTTAATGAAAGTATTAACCTGTTAAAAGATTCAACGTTAGTTTCAGTCATTGGCGTTGAAGATCTGTTACGCCGCGCTCAAATTGTTGGGGCTGAAAAGTATATTTACTTTGAACCTTTAATTTTCGTGGCGGTGATTTACTATCTGATGATTATTACCTTAACCTGGGGAGCGAATAAACTTGAATACCAACTCAAACGTAGCAGTTAATACGGCGGTTAAAATTGATCGTTTGTATAAATCCTTTGGAGATTTAAAAGTATTAAGAGGAATTTCAACGGAAATTCAAAAAGGGCAAGTGGTTTCTATTATTGGCCCTTCAGGTTGCGGAAAATCTACCTTTTTACGGTGTTTAAATCTTCTGGAAACACCGACATCGGGGCATATTTTTATTGATGGGATAGAAATTACCGACCCCAAAGCTGAAATTTTAAAAGTTCGTCAGCGTGTGGGAATGGTGTTTCAACACTTTAATTTATTTCCCCATTTAACAGTTTTGCAAAATGTCATCTATGCGCCTATGAAAGTTAAGAAAATGTCTGAACCTGTGGCGAAACAATTGGGGATCGAGTTATTACAAAAAGTCGGAATGTCTGATAAAACCGATGTTTATCCCTCTCGACTTTCAGGGGGACAAAAACAACGGGTTGCGATCGCCCGGACTATGGCGATGGAACCGGATATTTTATTAATGGATGAACCCACCTCCGCCCTTGATCCTGAAATGGTGAAAGAGGTTTTAGATGTGATGAAAGGATTAGCTAAAACGGGGATTACAATGGCAATTGTAACCCATGAAATGGCATTTGCAAAAGAAGTCTCTGACCGAGTTTTATTCCTCGATAGTGGGTTACTCGCAGAAGATTCTCCCCCGGAAAAGTTCTTTAAAAATCCTGACTGTGAACGGGCGAAGCAATTCTTAGAAAAAATGCTTTAGAACAGGGAATGGGGAATTACGAATTACGAATTACGAATGGGGAACAGCTTAAATGGGAACAGGGAACAGAGATAATACTTTTGGCTGTTTCAAATTATTATAACCTCGGCGCGGATTACTATAGTTGTCTCGCTGTTTCCTGACTTCTAACTCCTGACCTTTGCTATATCAACATTTGTTGACCCAAATTGGCAAAATGTGTGTAATATTAACTAATGTTACATGGGTTTCTGTTGTCGGTGAATTCTGATTCCTCATGAAACTGAATCATCTCAGTTTGAATGATAATCTGTATCACGGATAACAGAATTTTTCTCTAAACTAGATACTGCTGTTAATGAGGTACAGAACGATGGCAAATTCAACCCTTCAAGATAATACCGCTTTCGCTTCAAATCAGTGGGGTGAAGATTCTCAAATCTGGCAAAATCTGAAAACAGCGATCGCATCTAGTTCTGGTTTTCAACGCTGGGAATTGGAACGCAATTTAAACCTAATTGAACCAACAACCAATTTAGATCAATTAGTGAGTTTGTACTTACGCGAAACTTTAGAAACTTTAGCGTATTAGACCGTTTGATCTCAACCCAACGTAGAGACGCGCCATGTAGAGACGCGCCATGGCGCGTCTCTACGGGATAGGGATGGGTAGCAAACATTGAAGGATGAAATATTAACTTTTAGATAAGCGTAAAACCGTTTCTGCTTTTAATAATTGATGAGTTTCGGCTAACAGATCAGGGATTTGATCCGCGTGGGGACTGTTGACTAAACATTGACTTAAATCTAACTGTTCGACCCCTTCAGCAGTTTTTCCGGGGAACCAATGACCGCCATTTCCTAATAAATTATAGCGCATTTTAGCATAATCAATCATATCATAAGCGATCGCTAAATTTCTTAACCACAAAATCACCGGAATATTAATATTATTCGGGGTTTGTTCCTGACGAGGTAAACCAATATGCCAGGTTTTCGCCCAAGCTTCCCCAAAACAATTGATTAATTCCTGTTCTAAACGTTGCACAATAGAAGGTAAAATTTCATCCCAGCGATCTAAGAGGGGAAGGGTTTTTAAATGTTCATCAAAATCCGTTGGTTTAGAAGCACCAATACTTAAGGTATGAACTTGAGGATGACTTAAACAAAATAAATTATTAAATACCATTGGACTCAGGGGACTACATAACTGCACTAACTTTTCCGGGGGGTTATAAAGTTGACCGCCTTTATCGGACGGACTAATAATAAAAACCCCCATATCGTGGCGAGTTGCGGCTTCAATAGCCGGCCAATTATTTTGATTGATATAATACCAATGTAAATTTACATAATCAAATTCATTGGTTTCAATGGCTTGAATAATAGCGTCTGTCGGGCCATGAGTTGAAAAGCCAATAAACCTAACTTTTCCCTGGGTTTGTAATTCTTTAGCAACGGCTAAACACCCACCGGGTTTAATCGTATCTTCTAAAATTTCGGAGGTATTAATTCCATGAATTCCGAGTAAATCAACATGATCTAATTGTAAATAAGCTAAAGATTGCTCAAAATCTTGTTTAAATTTTAAAGGATCAGGGTTAGGACAAACTTTTGTTTGTACAATTAATCGTTCTCTGGGAAGTTTAGGTAAAATTTTCCCTAACTGCATTTCTGAAGTGCCATAACCCCTCGCTGTTTCAATATGATTAATCCCCAATTCTAAGGAACGAATGATGGTAGCTTCCAGTTGTTTTTGATTAGCTTCGGGAATTTGATCAAAGGGGAGATCTTGCCATTGGTGTTGATATCTCATCCCCCCACAGGAAAACACAGGCATCGGTAATTCTGTTCGTCCAAATCGTCTGTAATACATCATAAAAACGTAAAGGTTCAAGATCCGCTTACTGTGTAGCACATCCCCTGGTAAAATCATAAAACCAGGGTTTATGCTATAATTTAAAGTTAGGAAATTTCCCGAACTTTAGCTTCTCCGTTGATGACTTCACCCACTAGAATTACATCCGCAACTCCCACAAATAAACCATTTTCTAACACCCCAGGAATATTGTTAATTTCTTTTTCTAATTCGGCGGGATTTTCAATGGCATCAAATTTGACATCAATGACTAAATTTCCTTGATCTGTGACCACTGGCCCTGCTTTTTTTACCCCCATTCTCAAGGTAGGTTTTCCTCCTAATTTTTCCAGGGTTTTCATTACCGGAGTCATGGCTAATGGCATCACTTCAACAGGTAATAAAAACGTTGATCCGAGTTGATCAACTAATTTAGAACTATCGACCACCACAATAAAAACTTCCGCCAAACTATCGACAATTTTCTCACGGGTATGGGCGGCACCTCCGCCTTTAATTAAATTTTTGTGGGGATCAACTTCATCGGCCCCATCAATGGCAACATCGATCCGATCAACTTCATCTAATGTTGTTAACGGGATACCATATTCTTTGGCTAATACTGTTGCTTGAAAGGAGGTAGGAATGCCTTTAATATCTTTGAGTTCTCCACTTTTGAGGCGTTCTCCAATATACTGAATGGCATAGGCCGTTGTCGAACCTGTTCCGAGTCCGACGATGGTTCCCGATTTTACTCGATCTGCGGCTGCTTTGCCAACGTACTGTTTCATCAATGTTACGGGATCTTGTTCACTCATTCTAATTTATCCTCAATAAAGGGCTGTTTTGGACAAGGAGCAATTGCAGATTTTACTCCCCGTGATCAGTCTACCGAGTTTGGGTCAATTAGGGAATATAATCAAGAACGTGGGATGAGTCACCATTCGGATCTTGAGCTAAGTCGAGGGTATACCCGACTTAAATCCTATCAAGAGGTGTTTAATATTGATTGGAGAGTTACTTGTGAGTTTAGATGCCGTTTCTGTCTTATTAAAACAAGGAATTCAGCTTAAAGAGTTGGGAAATTTAGACGCTGCTATTCATAAATTTAAGCAAGCTTTAGAACTGAATTCTCAAGAGGCAGAAATTTATAAAAGACTGGCGGAAGCTTATATTTTAATCGGAAAGGAAGAAGATGGAATCAAGGCTCTTCATCAAGCTCTCAATTTACAACCTCAGTTCTCTTCGGCTTATTTAGGGGTTGGAAACGCGCTTTACACTCAATCTCGTTTTGATTTAGCAATTTGGGCCTATACCCAAGCCTTAGAAATTCAACCGGATTTTGTAGAAGCTTATGCTAATTTAGGAAGTATTTATTTTAAACAAGAACGGTTTGAAGAGGCGTTTTTAAATTATCAAAAAGCTCTACAAATTAATCCGAATCATGGGTTGATTTATTGGATGTTGGGGAATTTACTCAGTAAACAGGAGAAGATTAATCAGGCTATTGATTATTACCAAAAAGCAATCCTGTTGCAACCTAATCAAGAATTATACTATTTAAAATTAGCTGAAATTTGGCTAAAAATTGATCAAGTTAATCTTGCTATTGATTGTTATAAAAAAGCCATTGAAATTAATCCTCAACAAGCCTTTGCTCATCAGGAACTTGATCGACTGCTTCAGTTTAAGTTTCAGGAAGAAAAAGACATTCAGGAGAATAGTCCAAGGTTTTATGAAGGAGGATTAGAGTTGGCGAGTTCTGGACTAGAAACACAACTTAAATCTCAATTAGAGTCAAATATTAAAGCGACTTTAATTACGTCGGGAAGTGAACAGTTTTTAGTAGAAAATCCCCTGGAAAAAATTAGTGAAAATTCTGAAGTAGCACTGTATAAAAACCAAGCTGAAATCTTGATCAATCAAGGCTTATTTGAGCAAGCGATCGCCCTTTGTCATCGAGCTTTAAAACTTCAACCCGACTATTTGCCAGCCTATTTAACATTAGGAAATACCTTACACTTTCAAGGAAAAATTGAAGCTGCCTTGCGCGCTTATTCTTTGGCTTTAGAACTGCAACCCAATTTTCCCGAAATTCACGCTAATATTGGAACCATGTTGTTTAAAATGCAGCGTTGGGATCAGGCAATTGCAAGTTATGAAAAAGCCTTAAAACTTAATCCGAATTTAGCGGCGGTTTACTGGAATTTAGGGAAAGTTTTTCAAACGGTTGGTCGAGTAGATGAATCAATTAGCACTTGGCAAAAGGCTTTAGAATTACAACCCAATTTAGTTGAAGCGGAATTTAACTTTGAATTTGGGAATAGTTTAGCCCGTCGAGGATTATGGGAGGAGGCAATTCAAAGCTATCAACGGGCAATTGCTTTAAAACCGAATTGGGCTGAAATTTATGCTAATATGGCAAGTGTGCAATCGCAACAAGGGCAAGAACAAGAAGCCATCCAATTATATTACAAATCTATTGAATTGAACCCTGATTTGCCCCAACCTCATCTTTATTTGGGTCATATTTTCTCTAATACACAGGAAGCAGAAAAGGCAATCTATCACTATCAACAAGCGATTAAACTCAAACCGGATTCGATGGATAGTTATGCGAATCTAGCGAATCTTTATGCTCGTATCGGTCGTGTAGAAGCTGCAATTCAAAACTTTGAACAAGCCTTAGCAATTCAACCGAATTGGGCTGAAATTCATTGTCGATTAGCTCATATTCGCAAACATGATCAACCCGCAGAAGCTATTATTAATTTAGAAAAAGCCATTGAACTTAAACCCGATTTTACAGAAGCGTATCAACAGTTATGTGATTTACTCAGTCATTCCACGAATTTAGCCAAAGCCCGTGAAATGTCAGATTTATATTGTCAAAGATGTGGAGATCAAGTTCCAATTTTATCGGCAATTGCCTATATTTTTGCTTATAGTCAATCAGGAGGTTGTCAACAAGCTTTAGATAAACTTTTAGAATTAGAAAAAATTTGTTATCAAGATCCTGAGAAAATTAATATCTCAGAAGCGATTATTTTATATGAAATTTTGCTGTTTACCGTATCTCACCTGCGAGATTCTGTCGAAAAAAATGCTCAATTTTATCGATTAATTGCCCAACAATATTATAAATATCGCTTCCGTGATGTTTCATCTCCTCAATATGCTTCTGTCCCTTCCAAAACCATCTCTAAATCCCTCAAAATCGGATTTATTTCTAAACACTTCCGCCGCCACTCTGTGGGATGGTGTAGTGAAGCTTTGATTCGAGAATTGTCCCTAATTTCCCCTAATATTTATCTTTATGTAACCGGACAGTTACCGATAGATGAAGTGACCCAACGCTTTGAACAAATCGCTACCCGGTGTTATTGGCCGAAAGCTTATCCGAATGGATTTGCTTCAGCCGAAGAAATATCCGCAGAAATCCTCAAAGATCAGTTAGATATTTTAGTCGATTTAGATTCAATGACAGTTCCGACTAACGTGCAAATTTTATATCGCCGACCTGCCCCAGTTTGTGTATCTTGGTTAGGATTTGATGCGCCCTATATTTCCCCCGATAACTATTTCTTCTGTGATCAATATACCCATCCCCAAGGTATTGAAAAACATTACCTAGAACAGTTAATCCGTTTACCTCATACTTCTGTAGCTTTAGAACCCTTTAAAAGTCGTCCTGTAGATCGAGAAGCTGTTAGAAATAGTTTAAATATTCAATTTGATCAAATGGTGTATTTATGTGTAGCACCGGGACGAAAAATTAATCAAGAAATGATTGAAGCTCAAGTAAAAATTCTCAAGAATGTTCCTCAGAGTGTACTCCTTCGTAAAGGTCAAGGGGATAATAACTTAATTCGAGAACTGTATCATCAAGTTTGTGAGGAATACAATGTTGATCAAAGTCGTTTAATTTTTATTGGGTTAACAAAAACTGAAGAAGAACATCGAGCTATTTATTATGTGGCGGATGCCTTATTAGATTCCTATCCTTATAATGGGGGAACCCATAATTTAGAGGCGTTATCTGCCAATTTACCCGTTGTGACTCGTGCGGGTGAACAGTATCTTTCTCGCATGGGTTATTCGTTTTTAAAAGCAGTTAATTTAGATTTTGGGATTGCTTGGAGTTGGGAAGAATATACAGAATTAGGCATCCGATTAGGATTAGATCAAAATTTACGTTATCAAATTAAATCCCATTTAATTCAATCTCAAAACCCTGAATCTTTAGCTCCGTTATGGAATCCTAAAAAATTAGCTCAAGAAATGTATGATATTTTTTTGAAACTTTATAGGAAATAGGCAATAGTTTTTCGGATCTTCTTGTGGGATGGGCATCCTGCCCGTCTTTGTATTGGATTTAGATGCGTAATAGCTTAACCGTTAAAAACTGATCAATCATCACTAACGCACCCACTCGACCGCATCATTAATATCCTGCTCATTCAGATTCAAAGTCGCTAATTTAGCCCGTACAGCATCAGCCCCCTGAATTTTTACCGGAGTCAAAATAATTTGTCCACCTTCTACCTTAACTTCAAAATATTCAGCATCCCCGATAGCTTGAGTTATACTTTTAGGTAGAGTAAGCTGATTTTCAGTTGTTAACTTAGCCAGCATAGTAATATTCTTAATTATTTACTAATTATTATCTGTTATTCAGTCTCAATTGTCAATTATGCACCCAACCAAACTGCAAGATAAATTAATCGCATAATAGCTAAGAACAGGGAACAGTTTTTTTATCAGTAGTAAAGAGCCTTAATTTTTGATACAATAGCGATCGCGTCCTTGTTGTTTAGCATTGTACAACGCTTGATCTGCGAGTTGAATTAAGTAATCCGGTTGAATTGTTGCGTTAGGAATTAGGGACGCAATTCCTAAACTAACGGTGACAAATTCCTTCACTCCCGACCGTTGATGAGGAATGGCTAAATGGGAAATAATACGCTGAATTCGTTCGGCTACATCAGTCCCGACTTGTACATTGGCATTGGAGAGGAGGATGACAAATTCCTCGCCTCCGTAACGGGCTACAAGGTCAATAGGACGCCGCAAATCGAGGTGACGAGTACAGTGATAAACCGCTTGTGCAACTTTGAACAGACAATCATCCCCAGCTAGATGACCGTAGTAGTCGTTATAAGCTTTAAAACTATCGAGATCAAACATAATTAAGGTCAATGGCCGTTGTTGTTTTTCCAAAGCCTCCCATTCTTTTTGCAAACAAGTATCAAAACAGCGACGGTTAGCCACTTGAGTTAAACTATCCAGATTTGCCAGTTGATATAATTTTTGATTGGCTTCTTGAAGGGCGAGTTCCGATTTTTTCCGTCCCGTAATATCACGGATGGTAATCGAAAAACCATCCCCTAATTTAACGGCAACAAAATGATACCAGTAAGAGTTTCCAAAGGGATAATAAATATCTTGTTCTAAAGATTCACCTGTCTCGACAATTCTCACAAACCGATAAAATAGTTCCGGTTGAATACGGTTGAGGAGTTTTTTGAGAATTATTTTACCCATCATTTCATCACGAGTGCGTTCAAAGGCTTTAGCCAAAATGGGGTTAACCACTAAACAACGAAAATCTTTGATCATTCCTGTTTCGGGTTCCCGTACCGCTTGCAATGCTGCAATTCCATCTAGGGAACTATTTAATATACTCGATAAAAGTGCTCTGGATTGATATAGAATTTCCTCAGCTTCCTGACGCTTAATAATTTCTGCTTCCAGAAGTTGTTTTTGTCGTTGAATGGTTAACTGACTTTCTAAACGGGCGACGACTTCTTCCACTTGAAAGGGTTTGGTAATATAGTCTACTCCACCCACTTGAAAGGCTTTTACTTTATCAAAAACATCATTTAAGGCACTAATAAAAATTACGGGAATATTGCGAAAATTCTCATCAGCTTTTAAGGCTTGGCAGACTTGATAACCATCCATTTCTGGCATCTTAACATCCAAAAAAATCACATCGGGTCGCTTGGCTTTCACGGTTTTGAGTGCCATGCGCCCACTGGTGACACTGCGGACAGTATACCCAAGTTTAATCAGTAAATCGCTTAAGAGTTGTAGATTTTCTGGAAGATCATCGACGAGGAGGATATTTCCTTTCATTGGGGGTGAAAGTTCAGGATTCATGATTAATTAGGGGTTCAATTAATTCAACAATTGGCTCAAATTGAAATTTACGCGCCAGTTGTGTTAAGGATTGTATCAGAAAAATCTGGGTGTTGGGAATTTCTATAATTAATTCCATCACAACTTGGCCATCAGCTTCAAGTGCTGATTTATACAATTTATCAATCCAGTCTCTGGACATTACCCTTAAATCCTCAGCTATTAATTTATTTTCAAAGTTTATTTCTAAATTAGACTTTGTTTCTGCGTAAATATACTTAATTCCTAAATGTTTAGTCAAGGATTCAAAAATACTATTTTCTGTAAAGGGTTTACGGATAAAATCATCACATCCGGCTGAGAGGACAATCGCTTTTTCTTCTTCTAAAACACTGGCGGTTACAGCAATAATTGCGGTAGCATTACCTTTAGTTGTGGATTTAATATATTGAGTAGCTTCATAACCATCCATCACAGGCATTCGCATATCCATGAAGATTAAATGGGGTTCCCACTCATTCCAAATTGCGATCGCTTCTAGTCCATTTCTGGCTTCTTTTAACTCAAATCCCAAGGGTTCTAAAAGTTTAATTAATAATTTACAATTAATTTCTTTATCATCAACGATCAGAATTTTATAGGTCAGTTGACCCGGTATTAATCCTAATACTTTTTGTCGGGTTTCTGTCGGTTCATTCTTAATATCTTGACCCAGTTTTGCCTGGATTGTAAATCTAAAGGTTGTCCCTTTTCCTAATTCACTTTCAACAGAAATATCTCCCCCCATTAATTGGACAAATTTCCGACTAATAGTTAATCCTAAACCCGTCCCTTCTTGCTTTTCTTTTCCCGCTTTCGCTTGGGTAAAGGCTTCAAAGAGTTTCGGTAATTCCGCCTGGGAAATTCCCACTCCCGTATCGCGGATTTTAAAAGTTAAGCTAATCACGTCCGTTGAGTCTTCTTTGTCCTCAAAAACGGTTAAGGTAATACCCCCTTGAGACGTAAATTTAATTGCATTGCTGAGTAAATTAATTAACACCTGACGCAATTTAACGGCATCAGTACAGATATAGCGAGGAAGGGTTTCACTGCGTTGAAAGATTAACTTTAATCCGGCATTAATCGCTCGTAAATCTAGCATATCTTCTAAATCATCTAATAACTGATACAAATCAAAATGACTCGGATTTAGGCTGGTTTTTCCCGCTTCAATTTTAGACAAATCTAAAACATTATTAATCAGAGTTAATAGATATTCACCACTCCGATAGATAATTCCGGCGTTTTCATATTGATCAGAGGGAAGATTAGGACTTCTAATCATTAATTGAGAAAAGCCTAAAATCGCATTCAAAGGCGATCGCAATTCGTGACTCATATTGGCAATAAACGTACTTTTAGCTTGATTAGCAACTTCGGCTTTTTCTTTAGCAATAACTAATTCTGCTGTCCGTTCTTCTACTCGATGTTCTAAGGTTTCAAAAGAGGTTTGTAACTGAAAAGCCATGTCATTAAAGGAATCGGCTAGAGTCTCGATCTCGGAAACTCCCTCGATCTCAACAACCTGACTCAATTCACCATTAGCGATCGCACGACTGGCTTGACTCAATCGCTTAATCGGTTTAGCAATCAAATTTGATGTAATAATTCCTAATGTGGTAGCGAGAATTAAAGTTAAGAAACAAAGTAAAATAGTGGTCTGGGTATTAGCTTGAATTTCTCCTAGAAATTCAGATTCTGGGATGGCTATCACGACCACCCAATCCAAACCATATTGATCTCGGTAGGGGATGACACGAACAAAAGAATTGTGAGCCAAATTAGGGCGGAGTGATTGCGGTTTATTGATGGCATTTAAACTACCAAATCCTTTGATTAACTCCCCAGTTACATCACGAATGACTGGTTCACGACTATTCAAAGTTTTTAGTCTTGTTGCTTTGCCATTGACAACAGGTGCAGGGGATTCATCCGATGTACTAGCAACAATCAATCCCGATCGCTCTATGATGAAGATATGACCTGAGTTTTTTTTATTCAGTGTTTTCAGAAATTGGCTAATTTGATTAAGTTCGAGATCAATACCAAATACACCTAGAAAATTTTTCTGTTTGTCATAGACTGGAGTGCTGGCTGAAATACTGAAGAAAGTAGCTGCATCTCCCTGATTGTAAATGGAACTCCAAATGGGTTTACCAGCTTTCACTGCATCTAAGTACCAAGCAGAATTAATTACCTCTGGATCTTCTATTGTGTAGCGTAAATTGATGCGATTGCCTTGATCATCTACTGAATAGCCATATCTTTTGTTGCTATGTGGGAGTATTTCTGCAATTCCCCAACTGTAATCATCTTCATAACCACTACCAATAAATCCTCCCTCTTTACTACCAAAGTTATTATAAGCAAAATTAAATGCTCGCACCTGACGATAGAAATATTTACCCAGAGCTTGAAAATCATTCAAGTCCAAGATTCCTGACTCAAAAGTCTCTACATTCATGCGGTTGATTTCTTGAGCTTTTCCCATGTAACTATTAAGATATTGCTCAATGCGATTACTCGTCTCTGTCATTAATTCATCAGCCAGGTTCTCAACAGCGTGCTGTCCACTGCGGTAAGAAAGATAGCCGACTAAACCCACTGCGCCCACAATTTGCAACACAAAGGGGACAATTAACACAAATCTCAGGGGAATTTGTCTGTTTTTTTTGGGTGTACTGGGACGAGGGTTAATCATGGTTTATTAAAGGCTCGGCTAAATCAATTATCTGTTCAAATTGAAATTTCCGCACTGCTTTTGTTAGAAATTGTATTAGATTAATCTCTGAGGCTGGAATTTCTTCAATTAATTCCAAAACTTGGGTAGAGTTTGCCTCTAATGCAACTTCATAGAGTTGATTAATCCATTCAGGGGACATAATTTTTAAATCCTCTGAAGTTAACTTTAGTTTGGGACTACTCCTTAAAAGAGTTTGTGTTTCTGCATAAATATACTCCACTCCTAAATGTTTCCCTAAAGCCTCAAAAAGGGTATATTCTGTAAAGGGTTTACGGAGAAAATCATCACATCCGGCTGAGAGAGTAATCGCTTTTTCTTCTTCTAAAACACTGGCTGTTAACGCAATAATGGCAGTCCCATTGCCTTTAGTTGTGGATTTAATATATTGAGTGGCTTCATAACCATCCATCACAGGCATTCGCATATCCATCCAAATTAAATGGGGCTCCCATTCTTCCCATATTGCGATCGCTTCAATTCCATTACTCGCTTCTTTTATCTCAAATCCTAAAGGTGAAAGTAATTTAATTAGTAATTGACGATTAATTTCTTTATCATCAACCGTCAGAATTTTATAGGTGGGTTGACCGGGAGCCAAAGCCAGAACTTGAGGGTGTTTTTCTGGAGTTTTACTCACAATTTCTTGACCTAATTTAGCTTGAATATAAAATTGAAAGGTTGTGCCTTTTCCTAATTCACTTTCTACAGAAATATCTCCTCCCATTAATGAGATAAATTTGCGACTAATGGCTAACCCTAAACCCGTTCCTTCATTGGATTTCTTTCCCGCTTGAGCTTGAGAAAAAGCATCAAACAGCTTGGGTAATTCTTCGGGTGCTATTCCGACTCCCGTATCACAAATAGAAAAATGAAGATTAAAAATATCGATTGTTTCTTGATCTCCCTGAAAGACATGGAGCGTAATTTGACCATCTAAGGTAAATTTAATAGCATTACTCAGTAAATTGATGATCACCTGACGCAGTTTAACTTCATCGGTATAGATATAATGAGGAACATTTTCATCCCGAAGAAATATCAGTGTCAAACCCGTAGATACAGCGCGTAGATGCAGCATATTTTCTAAATCATCGAGTAGACAATACAGATTAAAATATCGAGGATTCAAGGTGGTTTTTCCGGCTTCTATTTTTGATAAATCCAGAATATTATTAATCAGCGTTAGTAAATATTCTCCACTGCGATAGATAATGTCTGCATTCTCATATTCTTCTGGAGTAACTGCCGACTTTCTTAAGATCAATTGGGAAAAACCTAGAATAGCATTCAAAGGCGATCGCAATTCATGGCTCATATTAGCAATAAAGGTACTTTTAGCTTGATTCGCAACTTCGGCTTTTTCTTTAGCAATTTCTAATTCTGCTGTGCGTTCATGTACCCGATTTTCTAAGGTTTCAAAAGAAGTTTTTAACTGAATAGCCATACTATCAAATGAATCTGTAAGGCTTTTTACTTCAGTAATACCTTGAAGTTTGATATCCTGAATACCGTGATTTTTTTCTGGGGTTAAATATTGCCATTCACCCTTTGCGATTGCCTGACTTGCTCGATTTAAACGGAGAATTGGATGAGTAATCCATCGAGCGGTGAGAATACCAATAGTTGTAGTCAGGAGTAAGGTAATAAAAGAGAGTAAAACTGTTAATTTGGCATTAGCTTTAATTTCTGCCATAAAGTCAGAGTCTGGGAGTGCTACGACTAACAACCAATCTAAACCATATTGATCTTGATAAGGCTTAATGTGAACAAACAGTGTTTTCCCATTCAAGGGTACTTGGAAGTTAAAATCAGTTTTAATTTGGTTAAGATCGCCATATTGTTGTTGCAGTTGATGGGTGATTATCCTTGTCCAAGGGTTCTGACTCTGGGTAGCACTTAAGCGGATTAACTTTCCCGTAGCATCCTTCAGATAGGGAGTTTCTAACGTTGATGTAGCGACAAGATCGCCCTGACGATCAATAATAAATGTTTGTCCTGAAGTCGAGAATTTGAGATTATTTAAAAAGGTTCCGATTCCATCTAATATGATGCCACTATTAAAAACCCCTTGAAGTTTTCCCCCATTATCATAAACAGGAAATATCGCATTAATCCCTAATGTCACTGGCACTTTGTAAAGAAAAATCGGCGACCAAGTTTGTTTTTTAGCCGCAATTGCCGCCAGATACCAATCGGTTTTCAGTACATTAACGGGTGTCACATAGCTCAATTTCCGGCCTCTACCTTGATCATCAACGAGATAATATTTCCGTTTTGTGACATCTGGAAGGTTGACTTGGTTTAAGATGAATGCACCTTGCTTAAGATTTTCTCCAGAAAGCTGATTGGCTTGTGCAACTAATTCCCGACTGAGAAGGCGATAGTAGTTTATCTGTTCTCCCTGTTCATTAGCGAAGCCATTAGATGAAAGGGAAGGAGAGAGTTTGATCTGTTGCCAAAGATGCTGACGTAGTTGCTCAAAATCTTTGATATTAAGGCTACCCTGTTGAAAAATATCATAATTTAGAGCGACTATTTGCTGTTGAATTTGCAGGGAGGTATTAAGGTGATCATGTATTCGTTTTGTCACCTGATCCATCACCTGATTGGCTAAGTTTTCTACGGCTTGTTGTCCACTTTGATAAGACAAATAACCCACTAATCCCACAGCACCGACAATTTGCAACACAAAGGGGACAATTAACACTAATCTCAGGGAAATTTGTCGGGTTTTTAAGGATTTATTGGAGAGATATTTCATCATCTGTGATCAGGGGTTTAACTGAGTCAACCAACTGCTCAAATTAAAATTTACTTCGTAGTGAGGGCTTTAGCCCTCTCTTAGCCCTAAAGGGCTTACTACGAGGATTTTAGCCCTCTCTTAGCCCTAAAGGGCTTACTACGAGGATTTTAGCCCTAAAGGGCTTACTACGAGGATTTTAGCCCTAAAGGGCTTACTACGAGGATTTTAGCCCTAAAGGGCTTACTACGAGGATTTTAGCCCTAAAGGGCTTACTACGAGGGTTTTAGCCCTAAAGGGCTTACTACAAGGGTTTTTGACCGGGAACTCCAACATTTCGAGGGTATTGTTTCGGTGTAGGTTTAACTTTTTTAATCGATACACAGTGGCGAACACTGTTAGTTAAAGGGGTGGTAAATTCATCAACAGATTCGATGATTCCCCCTAATTGTTTCACCGCCGATGTTAACTGTTTTTCTTCTTCTGTTGTCCAGTGACCGCGATAGAGAATTCCTAATCCTCCAATCTTTAATAAAGGCAAAGCATATTCAGCAGAAACGGATGGCGGAGCCACGGCTCTTAATAAAGCTAACTGATAGGATTCTCGATGTTTATGGTGTTGACCCAGAGCTTCTGCTCGACCTACCCAAGGAATGGTATTTTTGAAGTTTAATTGCTCTAAAATTGTGGTTAAAGCGGTAATTTTTTTGCGAGTTGAATCTAATAACGTGACAGAACAATCCGGTAATACTAAAGCCACAGGTATTCCGGGGAAGCCTCCCCCTGTGCCAATATCAATAACTTTATCACCGGGATGGGAAGCAATTTTACCCGATAAAATGGGGGCAATTCCTCGTAGAGAATCCCATAAATGTTTTTCCCAAAATTCTTCAGGTTCAGTTAAGCGAGTTAAGTTCAGTTGTTGATTAAACTCCAGAATTAACTCAAATAATTGTTGAAATAAATCCTGTTGTTCAGGAGTAGGTTGCCAATTTAATGTATCCTGCCAAATTGCAGTCAGTTCGGGTAACTTAGGGAAGGAAGTTTGATTCATAATTTATCAAAAATTAAGCTTTTGGAGAAGCTACTATTTTTTGTTGATCTTGCATTACCATTGTCTTCAAATCTAGGGGAGCTAAATGACCGTGTTGTAATGACCAACAACAATCTGCAAGATTCAACAATTCTCTAGCATCATGGGTGACAATTAATAACGTCCAATGTTTTTTTAATTTCCCTAATAAATTAATTAATTGTTGTCGCATTGACCAGTCTAAACCCGCCGTTGGTTCATCTAACATTAAAATGTGGGGTTGGCGAATTAATTGTACTGCTAAGGCTAGACGTCTTTGCTGTCCACCACTGAGGGAATGGGGAGCAACTTGTAAGGATAAATGGCTGAGTCCTACTTCATCTAACGCTTGATGAACCTGCTCTGAACCTAACTCTGGATGACCTAAGCGTAACTCATCTAAAATTGTGCCCCCACAAAAATGTCGTTCTGGAAATTGAAACACTAAACCCGCAAGCTGTTGTAAGTGTTCCGAGGTTAATTCTTGCTCCCGCCAGCAAATATTTCCCTTCGTTTTTTCAGCTAAACCCGCTAAAATTTCCAGTAATGTACTTTTTCCCGAACCACTAGGCCCAATAATGAGTCCCATTTGCTGCGGTGCCAGTTCTAAGTTGACCTGCGCTAAAATCGGGTTGTCACTAGCGGCGGGATGATAAACTAAGTTTTTGATATAAAGCATCACAAACAGAAAACCAATAAAATGAGAAGTTGAGCCGAAAAAACAAAGCAAGAGGAAATGCTTAATGCCGAATTCACTTAATTTAGATTATAACACAATGAATAGATTATTTTTATCAGTTTTTTCAAATAAATCTGGGTTTCCCCTTGCCGAAAGCCGAGAAAAAAATTAAGATTTATACAAAACAGATGGCAATATCATCCCAGCTTGGCTCTGATTGAACATTCCGTTTTAACTTGGATAATAGGATGAACATTATGATCAATTCTTCTCGGTGTAAAGGTTGGAAAATTCCCCCCATGATTAGACAGTTTTTCTGGGGAATCAGTGCGAGTTTGATCACCTTCAGTTCAGGGATAAATCCCAGTTTGGCAGCTGATCCGTTTCGCACAACCGATCCGCGTCCCATCGGAAACCAAACAGAAACTGCATTTAAAGCAATGTTTGAGCGAGGGAATTATAAAGAAGCTCAACAAGTTTTAGAAAAAGCGAAATTACAAGAATCGAATGAACCCTTAGTCTATGCACTCTTGGCTTCTTTAGCTTACCAAGATCAAGATTTTAATAGTTTAAAAACCTATAGTGATCAAACCTTGGCATCGGCTAAACTCTTAAGTACAAAAGACCCTTTACGCGGTAATCTTTATATTGCAGTGGGTTTATTTTTACAAGGAGGTCATACCATCGTCACGGAAGGCACATTGAAAGGCGCGCCTAAAGCTTTAAATCAATTACAAGAGGTGTTGAAATCCTTAAATGTTGCTGAAAAAATTAATCCTCAAGATCCTGAATTAAACTTAATTCAAGGCTATATGGATTTATTATTATCCTTAAATCTTCCCTTTTCTGACTCCCAAAAAGCCATTAAAAAACTTGAACAACAAGCTAAACCTAGTTATTTGGCTTATCGGGGAATTGCCATTGGTTATCAAAATTTAGGTCAATATGATCAAGCCTTAAGTTATACCGAAAAAGCTCTATCTCAAGCTCCCAACCATCCAGAAGTATTATATCTGAAAGCCCAAATCTTAGCAGAACAGGGAAAGAAACTCAAAGCAAGCAATCAAACTTTAATTCCCTCTCAGTTACAGGAAGCCAAGCAATATTTTACCCAAGCTTTAAACCAATCTGATCAACTTCCTAAACGATTAGTCGCTCAGATATATTATGAACAATGCAAAAATTTAAACCGCATTGATAATCAAGGACGACCTTGTGATCCGTTGCGCGATAAAATTAAAGATGCTAATGGTCTTTGGGGGCCAACTGCAAATCAATTACCACCTTTATAACGATTTATTTTTATGGAAGTTTTGTTTAGGGAATGTAATCCTTTTGATATTTGGATTTGGCTACAATTTCAAACCGTCCCTTCCCGCAGTGAACGGGATTATATTGAGGAAGTGTTTGATTCATGGTTTCTATTAGGAAAAATGGGAGGATTTAATGCAGAAAATCTACAGGTTCAGGATACTGGAGTTGACTTAAGTTATCTGACCTACGATGATGCCATTGTTGATAATAGTATGATGGCACTCATGCACAATATGGGAGAAATTGAATATCAGGGAGTTTGGGCACGTTGTTGGTTTGATTTAGGCACCAGTGATGCTTTTGCTCTCGATGTTTTAATCAATTCCTTTCGCCAATTAAGCCAAGAATATGTAATCATTGAAAAACTTATTATTGGCGGTGAAAATGAAGATTGGCCGATTGAAAAAGACGTTTATCAATCCAGTGTAGCTGATTATAATTAATCAGTTATCAGTTGACAGTTATCAGTTATCAGTTATCAGTAGTTAGAGGGGGTTGGAGTCTAGGAGAGTTTTCACAACATTAGGACTCTGCGCTGGGTGGGTCTACACAAAAGTTAATAATTTTCCCCCTCTCCCCTTGTCCCCTTGTCCCC
>NZ_JADEWU010000075.1:0-29002 GCF_015207485.1 Planktothrix mougeotii LEGE 06226 | reverse complement strand
GAACAGGCATCTTGCCTGTTCAGTAGGGTTTGGGGTTTGGGGTTTCAGGATGGGCGAAAAACAATTCTTTTAGTTTAAACTTGAAACCTCAAACCTCAAATCCATTCCTTGATCCCCTAGTGAACAGGCAAGATGTCTGTTCCACCCTACTGAACAGGCAAGATGCCTGTTCCACATACTTATTATTGGGTTTTTGGTGTTTCCTGTTTTGAGGATGAAGCCGGAGCAGGTTGCTGTTTTTGATCCGCAATGGGGGTGCCATTTCGCAATTTAACCACACCATCGGTAACAATTTTTTCCCCGGCTTTTAACCCCGATAAAACCTCAAAGCTTTGACCTTGAATACTACCCAACTTCACCGGCTGTTGTTTAGCCACTAATTGCGTTTTTCCGCCTTCGGTTTTTTCTTCGGCGATAAACACAAAACTTTGATCGCCAATTCGACTAATAGCGGTGACTGGAACCGTAATTCCTGATTGTTGTTCCCAAATCACTTTAGCTCGAACAATTTGATCCGTTCGTAATTTATTCCCTCGGTTATCATAAATGGCTTTAACTAAAATAGTTTGGCTTCCCGTCCCCGCACTCGGAGCAATATAAGATACCTGAGAAGTTCCGATTAATTCTCCGGTTTCTTGGCTCAAAAGTTCTACCAGGGTTCCGGCTCTAACTTGAGATAACCGTTCGATGGGAATATTAATCTGAACTTCTAATAAATCATTTTGGCGAATACTGGTAATCTGGGTTTGGCTATCGACAAAATCCCCCGGTTTCACGAGCACATCTCCCACTATCCCAGTAATGGGGGATTTGATTTCATAATATTCTAGTTGTACCTGTTGAGCCGTTGCATCGGATCGGGCTTGATCAATATCTCGCTGGAGTCGTTTTACCTCCGATTCTTGAGCCGTAATCACATTCTGTTGAGCCATAATTTGTTCGTTCAGGGTTGAGGTTTGACGACTATAATCCTGCTTCGCACTTTGAACTTTAGCAACCGCCGCATCGACCCGTCTTTGTTGACCTTCAATTTGGGTTTTCAAGGTTGAAATTTGCCGATCTAAATTCTGTTGGGCGGTTCTGACTCTCGCTTCTAGGGACAAGACCTCTCGTTCTTGGGCTGAAAAATCCGCTTGGGTCGCTTCATAGTCTCGCAATTTTTCATCGTAAATTTCTGCTGAAACGACCCCTTGTTCATACAATTGTTGATAGCGATCATAGGCTTTTTTCCGTTCGTCCATAATCGCCCGTCTGCGTTCCCGTTCTTTAATCCCGACTTGTACATTCTCTTGAGCCGTTTTCAACTCATCCGCAGCCGAGGTATATTCTAATTCATACTGTAGTCGCTGTTTTTCTTTCTGTTCTGCGGCGAGGGTTTGTTGAGCATCTTCTAAATCCGCTTCTTGAGATTGGTAAGTCAGTTCCGCTTGAATTCGTCGCAGTTCGGCTCGTTGAGCATCTAAATTGGCTCTAGCACTATTCAACTGAGCAATTCTGGACTCAACGCTGGCTAATTGACTTTCATAATTCGCTTGTTGTTGGCGTCCGTCAATTTGAATCAGAGGGGTATTTTGAGAAACGCGATCGCCCAACCGCACATAAACTTGTTTCACCAAACCATTGACACGGGGTTGAATAATGGCATTCTGAACCCCTTCAACCCTAGCATTATAAATACTACTGTTTTTAACATTACTCGCTCCTACTGGAGCAATATTGACGGTAACAGGTGGGACAGTCGCTGCTTGAGGTTCACTACCACAGCCCGTCATCAAAATACTACCCAAAATCAGGGAAAAATAGGACTTCCAGAAGGGAGAATGCTGTTGCATAGTTTGGCTAGGGATAGGGAATCAATAACAGTCAATAACTCAATTGACAATACATCTTTGGAAATATAGCATAACGGGTCTTCTGGGAATTGGGGATTTACCACAATAATTCTTATCAATAGCTAATGTTCAACTGACAGGTCTGTTGATTCAGAGGTTGTTAACGGTTGAGTCTCGTTCAAGGGAATTCTGGTTATTAAATAAAATAGAGGGCCGAATAAAGGAACCAAGCTAACCCCCCAAAAGAGGGCCGGATTTTTCATTTCTCGTCTTGCCATATCATCTCCTAATAAAGCCGGAAATAGAAGACTTAATAAACAAAAGTCAAGACTCATCACATGGATAAAACGGCTGGTTTGCCACTGTTGAATAAAGTCTCCCCAGTTCCCTTGGGTTAATCCATAAGCGACTAAAATACTGGTTCCTAGGGTTAATAATAGTCCCGTAATTCGAGAATCCAAAACTTTTAGTAATCCTGATTTTTTTCCTGAAAATTGGGGATTAGGCTGCCGGAATGCTAAGTAGGGTAATATTGCAAAAGCTCCCACCCCAAAGGACAAGGTGGCAAAAGGCCAAGCCGGGATTTTTTGTCCCCGTCCATCCATAAACAGAACACAACTATAAATCAACGGCCAAATTCCCATAATATTAAATAGGGCAATAATTAAAGGATTAATCCCTGTCCAGTTTCCCGTTGAAAGATTTTGAATTAATGTAAAGGTATCGGGTTGATCCGGTGGCGCAAAAATAAACGCATACAGGATAAAACTTAGCCAAATTGATCCGAAAATGATTTTGTTTTTCATGGTTAACTCTCGGTTATCGCTATTAACTTTATGTTCTATATTGATTTTTTGTTTTACCCTGATAAACTGTAAACTATTGACGGATTATTGATTAAGGTAAAAATCGATCTAATGCTGCTTTTAAAGCTTCAATTTCATCATCAATATTGCCTTCTTGGGCGGCTCTAGCCACACATTCACTCAAATGTTCATCTAAAATAATTCGAGCTACCCGATCTAAAGCTCCTCGAATGGCGGCAATTTGAACTAACACATCAGGACAGGGACGATTTTCTTGTACCATTGTTTTAACGCCTCGAATATGTCCCTCCAGCCGTGATAGACGATTGACTATCTTTCGCAAAGATTCTTCACTATGAATATGGGGATGGCTAGAATGTTCAGGATGATGATGTTCTAGCAGATTGTTGAGTTCTTCTACCGTCGGTTCTAAGTCATTCATCTGTTTGTTAATATAAAATTGACAAATATTTAATCATTGTACCTTATTCTTCTACTTAGATTAGAACTTAATCCCCAGCAATGCCAGAAACACCTGTGCCTTTATACCGTCAAGGTAATGCGAATTCACCTCGGATGGACAACGTTCGCGATCGCGATGTTAATATATATGATTATAGTGGCGAACAATGGATTGAAGCCTTTTCCGGTGGCATTTCTACTTTTGAATCGCCCAAATTAGGTCGAAACTGGTGGCGTATAGATGCCGGAATACAAATTCCTGATAGTATAAATTTAATTAACGACCATAGCGACCATTGGCTCCGGCAACCAGCACATAATATGCGTTTATTAGAATATCAAGAATTACTTAAACAAGTAAACATTAATTTCATAAAATTTAATTAAAAAACACTTCTTAGGAGTTAAAAAATGGATTATTCTATTAATTTTTCATCAAAAGCAATCAAATTTGTTCTGGAGGCAATTGAATTTAGGCTGCAAAAATACCAAGAGCAACTTTCTAAATTAATCGACGAAGATGAAATTTCAGATATAGGGAATGACTGTTATTTTTTAGAAGCAATTGCTGAGGATATAAAAAAATATCAGATTGCTAATAAAAGCCAAAATTTAGAATTGTATAAACTTTCAAAACAGCAAAAATTTATCGATCAAGAACTAGCATCTGCTCCAACATATTTTTTAGAAGATAAGGTGAGATTTCCCATCCCAAATTATAATATTTCTAAAGATAAAGTTGCTAAAATTCAAGTAGAAAATCAAATTCCAGGTATTGAAAAAAAACTAATACCACTTGGCTGCATGGAATCCTTTGAAGTTTGGCTTCCCAAGACAGATAGGGCAATATTACTAGATGAAGATATTAAACTACTCAAAAATGACTGTGCTAGAATTGAAAAAATATGTGATCGTTTGTTTTCTTTGCTTGACTGTATATGTTCTGATAGCTATCAATGGAGGGAAAATGTAGATGAATTAGAAAAAATTACCCGTTGGGAAATTGCTCAGGAAAAGTTATTAGAATGTGGATTTGAGTATCAGGCAATCACCATAGATTACGAACCTACTCAAATATCTCCTAGAAGCCATAACTTTTTAGAAAGCAACAGTGATGTAGAATCTTGGGATGCTATACCTGAAAAATGGATAGTAACTCTGTACAATTTTGAGCAATCTGAATTTGGTTTTGGCTACAAACTAAACTCTCCTCCTTTCTGCTTTGAAATGCAAATATCGCGAAAATTGCACCCAGAAGTAAATAGAGCGGAAGCAGAAAGGGAGAAAATTTCTCCTTCATGTTCCTCTGCTTCTTTGACTTAAAATGAAAATTCATCCACGACAAATTTACGATCTCCTACTGGAGAAATCAAGCCATAGTAACGCAACGGTGCAGGAAATTATCTTGGGACTAACCTGGACATTCTGCCAAGCCGAGGGTATTGGGTTGTGTATGAGTCCGGGCCAACCCAATCGCACCTTATCCTGGTCAGGAACTTTAGTGGGTCAAGCCGTCGCTAATTTAGCCCCCTGGGTGCGTTCCTGGGATAGTTACCAAGCGACTATCGGTATGGCGGTGATCAATTCCGTGATTAATCCGACGTCACCGCTACTACCACAGGCTCAACCCCTATCTTCTCACGGTTCAGCTAATCTAGCTGTATTTGAGCATTTTCTGCCTTTAATTCAGGGAAAACGAGTCGTTGTTATTGGTCGCTATCCCGGACTTTCTCAGTACGAACAACAAGCAGATATTACCGTCCTAGAGCGTCAACCCATCGCTCAAGATTTACCCGACATCGCCTGTGAATACCTGCTCCCAGAAGCAGACTGGGTTTTCCTCACCGCTACTTCCATTGCTAATAAAACCTTTCCCCGCTTGGTGGAGTTGTCACAACAAGCGCAGTTAGTGTTAATGGGCCCTACAACTCCCTGGTTACCCGAATTAGCCCAGATGGGAATTAACTATCTGGCTGGGGTAGCCATCACCGATACCAACGCATTGCGACAAACCGTCGCTGAAGGAGGAGGAACTCGTATTTTTGATGTTGGGGTAGAATATTGTGTCTTAAAAATGGATAACTGATTACCAAGGAGAAGGAACATAATTTTTCAAAAAATGACCCAATAAAGGTTCAGATGGATTTTGAATTCCTTGAACAATTGGATCATAAATTCGAGCCATGCCATCAATATTATCTAAAGGGGGATAAAACCCTCGTTTTTGTTGATCATCTTGTTTTTGAGGATAGGGATTTTCATTCGTAATCCAACCCGTATCGATACTATTCATATAAATTCCATCTTGAGCATAATCTACAAAATTATTTTGCAAGAGTTATAATCTATCCTAAGAGAGAATTATTTCAGCAACTTACGAACAGAAAAATTATGTCTAGGGAAAGATTTAATTAGCCAGCTAGATCAAGTAAAAATGAAATATAAAATTCCAAAAAGATTGTATTCTATGAAACTCAATTATTTTACCCAATTGGCTTCAACGGTGGGACGCTGGATGATGACAACTTTATTTTTTATCTCAGCGATCGCCTTTTTTTGGCAAGGGATATTTTTCTCAACAAATATTGCTGCAATGGCTAATCCCACTCCTAGCTTGATTACCCTATCAGACGCAGGGAATCAAGTTAAAGAGAAAGTGAGTAAAGATACTGATCGAGCCAAAAATTTCATTGAAAATACGAAAGATCAGGTAAAACAAACCGCCAATAAAAATGCAGATCGAGTTGATCGAGCAACGGACAATAGTAATTTTCTGGAGCGCAAAGCCAGCAAAGATAGCGGACGCATTGAAGAAAGAGCCAATCAAGATGCTGCTCGGACTAAGAAAGCGGTAGACAATACAAAAAATGCCATTGAGCGCACCGTTGATAATATCAAAGATGCTTTTGGTAACTAAAGATTAAATTCTCCAAAATCAAGTTAATCTAACTATTTTCCCTAGATGGTAGGGTGCGTAAGTGCCAACGCACGCACCTCAACATCTAGGAACTATTTACCAAAAAAAATAAAACAGTCCTATACAGAAACCCAGTTGATCTATTAATCCTTAAGGAATATAATTAAACTTAGGATTAATCACGGATTGTACTAATGCCTACTACCCCAGAAAGTTTGCAGCAATTTGTTAATTATTGCCAACAGTATATTACTGGGGATGAGAAGGGGCAAGCACAAATTTTTTTAGATCGTTTGTTTCAGGCTTTTGGGTATGAAGGCGCATTACAAGCGGGAGCAACCTTTGAGCAACGCATTGAAAAAGCCGGGAAATCAGGAAATATGGGGTTTGCTGATTTACTCTGGAAAAATCATGTTTTAATTGAGATGAAAAAACGGGGGAGTGATCTGCAAGATCGAGAGTATCGCACCCAAGCTGAACGATATTATATTAGAATTAAAAAAAGCGATCGCCCGCGTTATGTAATTTTATGTAATTTTGATGAATTCCATATTTATGATTTTGATAATCAACCCGATGAACCCGTTGATATTATAGCGTTAGAAGATTTACCCAGACGCATTCCAGCCTTTACCTTTCTGGAAGCTAAAAATCTCCGTCCTCAGTTTAAAAATAATCAAGTTGAAATTACAGAAAAAGCCGCGAGACGCTTAGGAGATGTTTTACATTCTCTATTAGAACGCGGTGAAAAAAACAATTTTAGAAAATATACTCCCCTACAAGCGCAACGTTTTGTTTTACAGTGCGTTTTAGCGATGTATGCGGAAGATATTGGTTTACTTCCTCCGGCAATCTTTACCCGTTGTATACAAGATTGTCTGGAAGATCAAGAGAATGCTTATGATATTTTAGGGGGACTTTTTCAGGCGATGAATCAAACCGGGGTTGTACCTGATGGACGTTATGAAGGAGTAGACTATTTTAATGGCGGATTATTTCAAGAAATTCATCCGATTAAGTTAGAATACGGGGAGTTAAATTTATTATTTGCCTGTGCGGGTCAAGATTGGAGTAAAGTCCGTCCTTCTATTTTTGGTAATTTATTTGAAGGCGCTTTGAACTATACCGATAAAACCCAGAAGAAATCCAAACAACAACGTCATGCTCACGGCATTCATTTTACCTCGGAAGCTGATATTAGAAGTATTGTTTTACCCACTATTCGGGAATATTGGGAAACTCGAATCAATGAAGCGAATACTTTAACCGAGTTAAAACATTTATATCAGGAATTAATTGATTATAAAATTCTTGATCCGGCTTGTGGTTCAGGTAATTTTCTCTATGTTGCCTATCAAGAGTTAAAATATATTGAAAAAATCCTATTCGAGAAAATAGCTAATTTTGAGGATATTTCTGGCTATACTCAAAAAGTCAGTCCGCAACAGTTTTATGGCATGGATATCAATGCTTTTGCGGTAGAATTAGCCAAGGTGACTTTAATGATTGGCAGAAAAGTCGCTATTGATAAATTAGGTTTAAATGAACCTTCCTTACCTTTAGATACTTTAGATCAAAATATTATTTGTACCGATGCTTTATTTACGGAATGGGTTAAGGCTGATGCTATTATTGGTAATCCTCCGTTTTTGGGAGGTTATCGTATTCGTCAAGAATTAGGGGATGAATATGCTAAGAAAGTATTTAATAAATTTAATGATATGGAAGCGCAAATTGATTTTGCTTGCTATTGGTTTAGATTAGCGCATAATTCTATATCGAAAACGGGTAGAATTGGTTTAGTTGCAACTAATTCTATTTGTCAGGGGAAAAATAGAAAATCGAGTTTAGATTATATTATTGAAAATGAGGGTCATATTTATAATGCTATATCAAGTCAAGTTTGGTCGGGTGAAGCCGCCGTTTATGTTAGTATTGTCAATTGGTGTAAAATTTCGGTCAAATCTTGCTCTTTAGATGGCAATTTTGTTCCGCAAATTAATTCTAGTTTAACATCATTACTTGATGTATCTAAAGCTGTTAAATTATCTGCTAATTTTAAAAAAAGTTTTGTTGGTGTTCAACCTAATAGTCAAGGATTTTTTATTTCCCAAACACTGGCTGATGAATGGATTAAACAAAATAATCTAAATCTAACTGTTATTAAACAATTAATTTCTGCAACGGATTTAACTGATAATCCTAATGGTGAACCGAGTCGCTGGATTATTGATTTTCAAAATATGTCTCTTGAGGAAATTACTGATTACTATTTACCTTTTGAGCATCTAAAAACTCATGTCAAACCTGAGCGAGAAAACAACCGAGAGGCTGTTTTAAGAGAAAAATGGTGGCGTTTTAAACGAACAAATGAAGCGATGAGAAAAGCTTTAGGTAAATTATCTATTTGTTTTCTTATTCCTTGTCACTCTAAATGGTTTATCCCTTTACCATCTCCAATTCAATATTTACCCAATAATTCAATTACCGTAATTGCATCAGATGATTATTATATTTTAGGAATATTAACATCCAATATTCATAGAATTTGGGTAAAAGCGCAAAGTTCTACATTAGAAGATCGTACAAGGTATACTAATACAACTTGTTTTGAAACTTTCCCCTTTCCTCAAACCCCCAGTAAAAAGATTGTTGAGATTATTAGAAAAACAGCTATGGACTTACACGAGTATCGAAGTCAAGAAATGGAGAAAAAAGGCTGGGGAATTACTCAACTGTATAATCAATATTACCCTGAACCCGCCTCTAAACTATACAAATTGCATCAAAAACTCGATCAGTTCGTCAGGGAAGCTTATAATTTTAAACCAGAGGACAATATTTTAGAAAAACTCTTAGACTTAAATCAGGAATGCGCCGAAAAAGAAAAACGAGGAGAGGTGATTCTGGGTGCTGTTGCTCCTGATTTTTAAACAAACTGTAAAAAATATGAATCAATTCTGAGTTATTGCAAATAATTCCTAAGAATAAAACCGTGTAAAAAGTCAAGTAATATAAAAAAAAATTACATTTTTCTTGTCGAATTATTGCAAATGGGGGACAAATTTGCCCAGAATGCCCATTTTCTGGTAACAATACTCAAAGTGGAACAGTGGAACAGGCATCCTGCCTGTAACCCCCCTGTGACCTGTGACCTGTATCAGCCCTAATGATCTGGCGATGCCCATAGCCGATCACCTTAAGAGAGAGCAGACAAAAAAGGAACAAATTAAGATATGTTTACTTATGTAAAACCCACCATTAGACACATCAAGCCAGATGACCTGAACGGGCGACAACTGATGAAAGTCGTCTATGTGGTGTTAGAAGCGCAATATCAAAGTGCCTTATCGGCAGCAGTGGAGTCCATTAACAAAAATAACCCGAATGTGGCGATCGAAATTAGCGGTTATTTGATCGAAGAGTTACGATCTGCGGAAAACTACGAAAGTTTTAAACAAGATTTATCCCAGGCCAATATATTCATAGCCTCCCTGATTTTTATTGAAGATTTAGCCGATAAACTTGTTGAGGCCGTGACCCCCTATCGAGATACACTAGATGTGGCGGTGGTCTTCCCGTCCATGCCTCAAGTGATGCGCCTCAACAAAATGGGGACATTCTCAATGGCGCAACTGGGACAAAGCAAAAGTGCCATCGCCCAGTTCATGAAAAAACGGAAAGAACAGTCTGGGGGCTCTTTCCAAGACGCGATGCTGAAGTTGCTGCAAACTTTACCCAAAGTCCTGAAATACCTGCCCATGGACAAAGCCCAGGATGCACGCAACTTTATGTTATCCTTCCAATATTGGTTAGGGGGGTCTTCCGAAAACCTGGAAAACTTCTTACTGATGTTAGGGGCAAAATATGTGTTTACGGGTAAAGAAAAACTGCAATTTGCTGACCCCGTAACCTATCCCGATCTGGGTATCTGGCATCCCCTCGCCCCGAAAATGTTCGAGGATGCGAAAGAATATTTCCAATGGAATAACAGCCGCGACGATATTCCCGACGACCAAAAAGATCCCCTAGCGCCCTGTGTCGGCTTAGTGCTGCAACGCACCCACCTGGTAACGGGAGATGATGCCCATTATGTGGCAATGGTACAGGAACTCGAAGCGTTAGGGGCGCGAGTTTTACCTGTGTTTGCGGGAGGGTTAGACTTTTCTAAACCCATCGAGGAGTATTTCTGGGATAACCCCCCGAAAGGTATTCAACCCCAACCTATTGTGGATACTATTGTGTCCTTAACGGGTTTTGCTTTAGTTGGTGGCCCCGCTCGACAAGATCACCCGAAAGCGATAGACTCGTTAAAACGGTTAAACCGTCCCTATATGGTGGCCTTGCCCTTAGTCTTCCAAACCACTGAAGAATGGGAAGAAAGCGATTTAGGGTTACATCCGATCCAAGTGGCGCTGCAAATTGCTATTCCTGAACTCGATGGCGCCATTGAACCGATTATTATATCAGGACGAGATGGGGCGACGGGAAAAGCCATTGCGTTACAAGACCGCATTGAAGCGATCGCCCAACGTGCCTTAAAATGGGCTAATCTGCGGAAAAAACCGAAATTAGACAAAAAAGTTGCTATTACCGTTTTCAGTTTCCCCCCGGATAAAGGAAACGTCGGGACAGCCGCTTATTTGGATGTGTTCGGGTCTATTTATGAAGTCCTGAAAGCCTTAAAAGGCAATGGCTACGACGTTCAAGACCTGCCAGAGTCCGCCGAGAAACTGATGCAGGAAGTCATTCACGACGCCACCGCCCAATATCAAAGCCCAGAACTGAATATCGCCTATCGGATGTCCGTGACCGAATATGAACGGTTAACCCCCTATTATGACCGACTCAATGAAAATTGGGGGCCACCTCCGGGAACCTTAAACACCGACGGCGAGAATTTATTAATTTTCGGGAAACAGTTTGGGAATGTGTTTATCGGCGTTCAACCCACTTTCGGCTATGAAGGCGACCCGATGCGGTTGTTGTTCTCTCGGTCAGCCAGTCCCCATCATGGCTTCGCCGCCTACTATACCTATTTAGAAAAAGTCTGGCAAGCTGACGCGGTGTTACACTTCGGCACGCATGGATCGTTAGAATTCATGCCCGGTAAACAAATGGGAATGTCGGGAGAGTGCTACCCGGATAATTTAATCGGTAGTATTCCTAACCTGTATTACTATGCTGCCAATAACCCCAGCGAAGCGACTATCGCCAAACGTCGTAGTTATGCGGAAACCATTTCTTATTTAACCCCGGCTGCGGAGAATGCAGGGTTGTATAAAGGACTGCAAGAACTCAACGAGTTAATTGCCTCTTATCAAACCCTGAAAGATAGTGGTCGAGGCGTGGCAATTGTTAACAGTATTATGGATAAGTGCCGCTTGGTGAATTTAGACCAAGATGTCACTTTACCCGAAAAAGATGCGTCTGAATTAACCGCAGAAGAACGAGATCATATTGTTGGACAAGTGTATCGGCGGTTAATGGAAATTGAGTCGCGGTTGTTACCCTGTGGGTTGCACGTTATTGGGAAACCGCCAACGGCTGAAGAAGCAATTTCAACTCTGGTAAATATCGCTAGTATTGATCGGGAAGAAGAAAATCTTCTCAGCTTACCCCGAATTATTGCGAATAGCCTCAACCGCGATATTGAGGAACTTTACCGCAACAATAACTTAGGGGTATTAGCGGATGTGGAGTTATTACAAAAAATCACTGAAGCCACCCGCGCTGCTGTGACTGCGTTAGTCCACGAACAAACCGATGCCGAAGGACGGGTTTCCTTAGTCTCCAAACTCAACTTCTTCAATATGGGTAAAAAAGAACCCTGGGTTGAGTCTCTCCATGAGTTCGGTTTTAATAAAGTTGACCCCGAACCCATTAAACCGTTATTTGAGTATTTGGAATTCTGTTTACAACAGGTTTGCGCCGATAACGAGTTAGGTTCGTTGCTGCGGGCGTTAGAAGGAGAATACATCTTACCAGGGCCAGGAGGCGACCCCATCCGTAACCCCGATGTGTTACCGACGGGTAAAAATATGCACGCCCTCGATCCCCAGTCTATCCCCACCGCAGCAGCAGTCAAGTCCGCCCAAATCGTCGTAGAACGGCTGTTAGAACGGCAAAAGGTCGAAAATGGTGGAAATTACCCAGAAACCATCTCCGTCGTCCTCTGGGGAACCGATAACATCAAAACTTACGGGGAGTCCCTCGCCCAAGTGATGTGGATGGTGGGAGTTAAACCAGTACCTGATGCGTTAGGACGGGTGAATAAGTTGGAGTTACTGTCCTTAGAAGAGTTGGGTCGTCCGCGTATTGATGTGGTGATTAACTGTTCTGGGGTGTTCCGCGACTTATTTATTAACCAAATGGCGCTGTTAGATAAAGCGGTGAAAATGGCGGCGGAATCTGATGAACCGTTGGAAATGAATTTTGTTCGCAAACACGCTTTAGAACAGGCGAAAGAGTTAGGAGTTTCCGTCCGACAAGCGGCAACACGGGTGTTTAGTAATGCTTCCGGTTCCTATTCGTCTAACGTGAATTTAGCCGTTGAAAATAGCAGTTGGGAACAGGAATCTGAGTTACAGGAAATGTATTTGAAACGCAAATCTTTTGCCTTTAATTCAGATAATCCGGGGACAATGGAACAAGATCGAAATATCTTTGAGTCGGCGTTAAAAACCGCAGATGTGACGTTCCAAAACTTAGATTCTTCGGAAATTAGTTTAACGGATGTGTCGCACTATTTCGATTCTGACCCAACAAAATTAATCTCTAGTTTACGCAAAGATGGCAAAAAACCTGCCTCTTATATTGCGGATACAACAACAGCAAATGCTCAAGTTCGGACGTTATCAGAAACCGTTCGTTTGGATGCACGGACTAAACTTTTAAACCCGAAATGGTATGAAGGAATGTTATCTCATGGGTATGAAGGGGTGCGGGAATTGTCTAAGCGCCTTGTGAATACAATGGGATGGAGTGCAACGGCGGGTGCTGTGGATAATTGGGTGTATGAGGATGTGAATACAACGTTTATTGAAGATGCAGAAATGCAGAAACGTTTGATGAACTTAAACCCTCATTCTTTCCGTAAGATTATTAGCACGTTGTTAGAAGTGAATGGTCGCGGCTATTGGGAAACCAGCGAAGAGAATTTAGATCGTCTGCGGGAGTTATACCAAGAAGTTGAAGACCGTATTGAAGGGATTGAATAAAATCCTTTAAACAATCCATCATCCCCTGTAGAGACGTGCCATGGCGCGTCTCTACCAAGTCTAGGGAACACCACCGTGATCTGATATAAATATTAATTGAAGAGAGAGACGCGCCGTGGCTCGTCTCTACGAGGTTTAGAAAATATAGCCATGATGTAGGATAAAAATAAATATAGGATGGACAACGATGACATTATATAAAAATAAATATCGAATTGAATCTACACGATTACCTCATCATAATTATGCTGCCAATGGCTGGTATTTTGTCACCATTTGTACAAAGGATAAATTATGTTTTTTGAGTGATATCGTTTCCGATAATATTCAATTTTCTGCTATTGGTGAAATTGCCCATAAATTTTGGTCAGACATTCCGAATCATTTTCAGGATGTTTACCTAGATGCTTATATTATTATGCCTAATCATGTACATGGAATTATTGTTATTGAGCGATCGCAAAATCAAGGAGAGACACACGGAAATCATGAGGAGACGCGCCGTGGCACGTCTCTACAAAAAACGGATGAATCTAACAAATTTGCCCCCTTAAAACCAGGTTCCTTACAGGCTATTATTAATGCTTATAAATCTTCTGTCACCCGTTGGTGTCGTAAAAATGGTTACGATAACTTTGCATGGCAACCTCGATTTTATGATCATATCATTCGAGATGAACAATCATTAGCTAAGATTCAGGAATATATTGTTAATAATCCGGCTAAATGGAATGAAGATCAAGATAATCCTGCTAATTTGTGGATGTGATCTTGTCAGGGTTAGAAATATCCGTGTAGAAACGTCAAATGTTAGAGATGTCGCATACAACGTCTCTACCAACGTGATATAATTTTTGCTAAAGCTACCTCTATTAAGGGAAAAATATGGAATCATCAGTTAAAAATCTTCCTAAAATTGATGTTCGTGCTGCTGTAGGTTTAGCGCAAAACTATTTTAATAACTTACAGGATATGCTGGGTTCTTTTCAAAATTTACGATTAGAAGAAGTTGAATTATCGGAGAATAAAAAATTTTGGTTAATTACATTAGGGTTTGATTGTGTAAATCTTAATAATCCACTGCAAGTCGTTCCTCAATATATCAGAGAATATAAAATATTTAAAATTAATGCTGAAACCGGAGAAGTGGAATCGATGAAAATTAGAGAGTTATGATAGATGAACTATTCAAAAAATATAAACGGAAAGGAATTTTAATTGATACTAATATTTTGTTATTGTGGTTTGTTGGTTCGGTGAATCGTAACCGCATTTCCAGATTTAACCGAACTGAAAAGTTTATTCCAGAAGATTATGATTTATTGATTAATATTTTAAGCTATTTTTCCAAGATTGTTACAACACCGAATATTCTTACAGAAGTTAACAGTCTGATTAATCAAATCGGTGAACCAGAAAGAACCCAATGTTTAGAAATAATGAAAATTGGGATTAGGCAAATGCAGGAATTTTATATTGAAAGTAGCAATACAGTAGAAGTCGAAGGGTTTACAAAATTTGGGTTAACGGATACGGGTATTGTTAGTTTAGCACGCGATCGCTATTTAGTATTAACGGATGATTTAAAATTAGCTTACTATCTACAAAACGTTGGGATTGATACTGTTAATTTTAATAATATTCGGGTGTATGGTTGGAAATAATAATTATCTGATTATGTTTTTGTTCCCAGACTACAGCCAGGGAATACAATATCGATCTAAATATTAAGATGCTATAATGTAATAAATACTCTACCAAATCAACCCTTCTGATTATGCTAGAAATTCACAAAAATTATATTGTCGATGAAAATCAAAATCCGATTGCTGTCCAGATTCCAATTGCTGAGTTTGAGAAAATCGAAGAAATTTTAGAAGATTACTTCTTAGGTAAAATGATGGAAGATGCAGAAGATGCGGAAATTTTATCTAAATCAGAAGCTCTCAAATATTATCAAAGGTTAAAAGGAAATAATGTGGGTTGTTAGATATACAAAAAAGTTTTTAAAAGAAATGAATGCTCTCCCCCAAGAGGTTCAGTCTCGAATAGAAACTATTGTTTTTCAAGAACTTGAGTGTCAAAATCCATTTGAGTTAGGATATTTAAGTAAAATGAAAGGATATACTGATAAATATAAAATTAGAATAGGAGACTATAGAATTGGGATAACTGTTGATAAAAAACAACAAGTTATTATCTGTCAAAGAGTGGGTCATCGTCGAGAAATTTATCGAGAATTTCCGTAAGTGATTTTTCTAAATAAAGCAGATGATTATGATTGGTTTCGGATTGGTTACCCTGATGATTATGATAGTTTAATTACATGAGCGATCGCCTCAATAATTGAGGAGTTCTCGTTCCTAGGCTCTTGCCTGGGAATACCCTATTGAGGCTCTGCCTCTATTATTAATTGGTGACAGAACCACCCTTTTAGCATTTGTAGGTAAAACTAGAAACCAGGGAAAACCCAGCACTTACGAGAAACCGGGTTTCTGAGTAAACCTTTGCTACCAACAGAAAGATGGGTTAAGAAACCCGGTTTCTGACCCCACTACTTTTTAATTTTATATTTCTGCTTGACATTCAATAATTAAGCTCTCTAAATCCTCTGGAAATTCTCCATTCATGACCTGATTAGAAAATACTGCATAACAATCTTTTCTATCTCCTTCTTTTCTCGGAAACCCCAACCAGAGAATAATAATTACTTTTGGTTCTTTAAAAGCTCTAAAAAATAATCGATATCGAGATGGAAGCCCCATCTTTTTAAGGCGACCATATTTTTGTAAAGGTTTTTTAAGAGCAAAATAACTCGCAAAAGGATCTTGAGGAATCTTTTGTTTAATTCCCATATCAATTGCTTTCAGTAATTTAACATCAGCATGAGTCACGAACTCATCTTTATCTAATTTAGTCTTGAGTTGTTGAACTTTTTCTACCAGGTGAATCCATTGCTGATTAAACAAAGGATAAAATAGAATTTTCCAGCCATTACAAATTAACGGTTTCATTCATCAATCTCAACATCTTTGAGAAGTTCATCGATTTCCGCACTCATATCTTCTGTATAAGTTACTAATTTTTCGGGGTTGTTCAGAGCATCTTTCATGAGAAAATCCAAAAATAAACTCATCATTAGACTTTCATCCTCATCTTCTTCTAAAGTTGGGTCAACATCAAGGCGAATTAATAATGTATTTTCTGATAAAACTTCAAGAGAACCTGAAGCATTAACTAAGTGAGGATGATCTTTAGAAAAGGCACGAGGAAGACGAAAGCCATCTTGATTTCCCACTTTTGCGGGACTAATAGGGTAATTTTTGCTAGTCATAACAGTTAAAGTTTGACGTTATTACAATAAGTTATAACACAAGTTAATTGAGCTTGAAAAGGGCGATCAGATACCGCTATAAATCGTCACTCAGGGAACTAAACATATTAGTAGCAGAACTCCACTTTTAGCATTTCTAAAAACCTAGAAACGAGGGAGAGCGATGGTTAAAACCTGAAATTTCCCCTCTCCACTGAGATTAATCAACAGGTTGCGCCCACATATAGTTAAAATAGGGGCAGTAATTGGGTTGTCGGTTAATCGTTAACCGTAGACGCGCCATGGCACGTCTCTACACAGTCAACCGCCAACATTACCCCTTATTGATAAGCAGCAACGATGCAACCAACCGATCCGAGTAAATTTACAGATAAAGCCTGGGAAGCCGTGGTTAAGTCCCAGGATGTAGCGCGTCGTTTTCAAAATCAGAATTTAGAAGTCGAACACCTGATCACCGCCCTGCTTGAACAAAATGGACTCGCCACCAGTCTCCTGAGTCGGGCGGGAGTGGATACGGATATTTTAGGCCAACAGTTAGACGCCTTTACCAAACGTCAACCCAAAGTCGGACGCATTGAACATTTATATTTAGGACAAAGCCTCGATATCCTCTTAGATAAGGCGGAAGAAGCTCGTCAAGCGCTCCAAGATAGTTTTATCTCCGTAGAACATTTAATCCTCGCCTTCTCCGAAGATGATCGCATTGGCCGTAAACTTTTAGCCGGAGAACAACCCACCACCCAACGCCCCGGACGTCCAGGGTATGACCGCCCCGGACGTTCCCCCTCCATCCGTCCCAAACTAGAAGAAGCCATTAAAGCCATTCGGGGAAGTTCTAAAGTTGAAACCCAAAGCCCAGAAACCAGTTATGAAGCGTTAAAAAAATATGGTAAAGATTTAACAGAACTCGCCAAAGCTGGAAAACTTGATCCGGTTATTGGGCGCGATGAAGAAGTGCGGCGGGTGGTGAGTTGTTTATCGAGAAGAACTAAAAATAATCCGGTTTTAATTGGTGAACCTGGGGTAGGAAAAACCGCAATTGCAGAAGGTTTAGCTCAAAGAATTGTTAACGGAGATGTGCCAGAATCATTAAAAAATCGTCAGTTAATTTCCCTGGATATGGGGAGTTTAATTGCAGGGGCAAAATATCGAGGAGAATTTGAAGAAAGATTGCGATCGGTATTAAGAGAAGTTACTCACTCCGAAGGACAAATAGTATTATTTATTGATGAATTACATACCGTTGTCGGTGCCGGTTCGGGAAGTGGTTCATCGGGAATGGATGCCAGTAATTTACTCAAACCGATGTTAGCACGGGGAGAATTGCGTTGTATTGGCGCTTCAACCGTTGATGAATATCGCAAACATATTGAAAAAGATCCAGCCTTAGAACGACGGTTTCAACAAGTTTATGTGGATCAACCGTCTCCTGAAGATACGATCTCCATTTTAAGGGGATTAAAAGACCGTTATGAACGCCATCATGGAGTGAAAATTACCGATAGTGCGTTAGTAGCGGCGGCAATGTTATCGAGTCGGTATATTAGCGATCGCTTTTTACCCGATAAAGCTATTGATGTTGTTGATGAAGCCGCCGCCCAATTAAAGATGGAAATAACTTCTAAACCTGTTGAATTAGAACAAATAGATCGGCGGGTGATGCAGTTAGAAATGGAAAAATTATCCATCGAAGGAGAAAATTTAAGCAATGGAGAAAGCAAGCGGAGAAATGATGGCGGAGTTGCGATTCGTTTAGACCGAATTAAAGAAGAAATTGAAACGTTAAAAACAAAACAAGAAAAACTAGCTTCCCAATGGCAAGGGGAAAAACAACTGTTAGATAGTATTAATAAACTCAAGGAAGAAGAAGAAGAATTACGAGTCCAAATTGAACAAGCCGAACGAGCTTATGATCTGAATAAAGCCGCACAATTAAAATATGGTCAATTAGAAGTTTTACATCAAGAACGGGAAGCGAAAGAAGCGGAATTAGTTAAGTTACAATCTCAGGGATCTTCGATGTTGCGTGAGGAGGTTACAGAAGCCGATATCGCCGCCATTATTGCTAAATGGACGGGGATACCTGTTAACCGTTTATTGGAGTCAGAACGGCAGAAATTACTGCGCTTAGAGAGTCATTTACATCAACGGGTAATCGGACAACAGGAAGCCGTTTCAGCCGTTTCAGCCGCCATTCGACGGGCACGGGCGGGAATGAAAGATCCCGGTCGTCCCATTGGGTCTTTCCTGTTTATGGGGCCAACGGGGGTGGGGAAAACCGAGTTAGCCAAGGCGTTAGCAGAGTTTTTATTTGATAGTGAAGAGTCTATTATTCGGATTGATATGTCTGAATACATGGAAAAACACGCCGTTTCCCGGTTAGTGGGGGCTCCTCCGGGGTATGTGGGTTATGACGAAGGCGGTCAACTGTCGGAAGCGGTGCGACGTCATCCCTATTCAGTGATTTTATTTGATGAAGTGGAAAAAGCCCATCCTGATGTTTTTAATATTTTATTACAGGTATTAGATGATGGCAGAATTACAGATTCTCAAGGAAGAACAATTGATTTTAGAAATACCGTTATTGTGATGACCAGTAATATCGGGGGTGAACATATTTTAGATGTGGCGGGAGATGAATCTCGCTATGAGGAAATGGTGAAGCGAGTTATGGGAGCATTGCGATCGCATTTTCGCCCAGAATTTTTAAATCGGGTGGATGATATTATTCTATTCCATTCCTTAAGTAAAGGGGAATTACGGCATATTGTTGCGATTCAAGTTAAACGCATTCAACGGTTATTAGCGGATCAAAAAATATCCATTGAATTATCGCCTGCGACCTTAGATTATTTAGCCGATATTGGCTATGATCCCGTATATGGAGCTAGACCGTTAAAACGGGCAATTCAGAGGGAATTAGAAAACCACATTGCTAATTTATTATTAGAGCAAGAATTCATCACGGGGGATACAATTTATGTGGATTATGAAGATGAAAAATTAGTCTTTAATCATCAACCGTTGACCCCTAAAAAGCAAGAAGAACCCTTAGTGATGAATGTTCAACCCATGCGGAAAAAAACAAAACCTGATCCGTTAGAAATGGATGTTCAGCCTGTGATTTTAAACACCTCTAAAAGTCCAGAAGGGGATGATATTATTACGGTTGAAGCCGTAAAAAATGAGTAATTTTAAGTTCAGGGTCTAGGGGTTAATTTTAACCCGAATTGATCAAGCCAATATAATTATGAGTAATACCCCAGACTTTTCTAATCATTGTGATTAAAGGGAACAGGGGTAATACTTCTAGCTGTTTCAGATCAGTTTTAAATTATTATAACCTCCGGCTCAAAGGCGCGGATTGCTTATATGCTACGCATTACAGTTAGGACACTTCTAAATCCAGCAAACCCTTTCCCAATTCGTAATTCGTAATTCGTAATTCGTAATTCGTAATTCGCTACAAAATATCGTTGATACTCTGTCTTGTCATGATGTCATTATAGAAACGGATAACCCTTGGTGGATCATGGTAGAAAATTTCCTGAAATTAAACGGAAATGGGTTGATTTACACCGTAAAGAATAAAGTTGTGTGGAAAGGAAGTTTCTTTTGTCTTTTTAATCTTGCTTTTTTAAGACAGGAAATAGAGATTTAAAGAAGCAAATTTTAATTAAAAGCTGAGGGGATAAAACGATGTTAAATATTATTTTAACGGCTCTGTTTAAATTGGGATTAATTATTTTAGCTATTAGTGCGATCGCCTATTTTTGTGCTTGTCTATTTCTGTTTTTTCGACAAACTCGATTTATTTTTTTTCCCTCTCGTTTGATTTCCATCACCCCGGATGATGTGGGTTTAGCGTATGAAAATATTGAGTTAAAAATTCCTATCCCTTCTGGAAAAGTAGAAACAGTACATTGCTGGTGGGTTCCTAGTAAATTTAATTCAGAAAAAGTGATTATTGATTTACATGGAAATCGCAATAATATTGGAGCAAATGTGGGTTATGCTCAACAATTTAACCAAATGGGATTATCAGTTTTATTAGTAGAATATCGAGGCTATGGACGCAGTACAAACCGCTTTCCTTCTGAAAAAAACGTTTATGAGGATGTAGAAGCGGCTTGGAACTATTTAGTAAATAAACGTCAAATTAATCCCCATAATATTTATGTTTTTGGTCATTCTTTAGGAGGAGCGATCGCGATTAATTTAGCTTTAAACCATCCTGAAATAGCTGGATTAATTATTGAAAGTTCTTTTACTAATATTCAACAAATGGTTAATTATAAAAAGAAATATTGGATGTTCCCGATTAATTTAATTTTAACTCAACGATTTGATTCTCTGGCGAAAGTTCCCCTTTTAAAAATGCCAATATTATTTACTCATGGAACAGAAGATGAGTTAATTCCTCAGTCTATGACTGAAGCTTTATTCACCGCCGCAATAGAACCCAAACAACTGTTAATTGTTTCCGGTGCAGGTCATAATAATGTTAGACAGGTGGGAGGGGAACAATATTGGCAAACCGTCGAACAATTTCTGACTTCAGAACTCAAAAAAAACCTCAGCAACCCGGTTTCTAAATAGCCAGTCTCAATACAGGTAAGGGCGACTCATTTGTCGCCCCTACAAATAATATTATTGAATTAGAAAATAGGATAAAACCCGATTAATTGGGATTAGCTATTTTCCCTCAACCTTTAATTCCTGATAATGGGGAAGGGGTTGTTTGAGCGTCGTTCTGAGAAAGTTCGGGAGCCAGTTGGTGATTGAGAGCCGCAATTAGCTGACGTTTCACTTTTGTTGCCCACAAATCGAAATCGAAACTTTCACTGGTCGGAATATCCGATGCGGAAGTTTCGCGCACACGTTCTTTACTCAAAGTCATGGTTTTTCGCCTCCTGTTTCAACTCGCAGTGAAAACAGGCGCGTTCCTTCGGGAGAACTCCCTACTTCCGTCTTTCAGTAGTCTTTTTGGTATTCGAGGATTAGAAGACTACCAAAAGATGAACGATTTCACTACTCTATCTAATTTTAGCGCCAAAACGGGTTAATATCAAATTAGCTTATGCTACTTTTACATAATTCTTATACGTTTTTTGATTCGTCTTTTTTCTTAACCTATCTTTACCGTTGCATCTGTCTTGGGTTCCATCTTCTGGTTCAAAACGGAATAAATTGATTATAATTAGATAGATCGGCTTTGCTAATAGACAAACTGAAGAAGAATGCTGCTGCGAAACCCAGAAAAGCCTCAGATTCAGATTTCATCAATCATCCCGTTAATTGGGGTCTAAGCTATTGGCTGGAACTTTCCTGATTGTTTAAATTTTTATTAATTATTTTAAGATTTTCTCCTGACAAATGCACCCTTCCTGCAACTATCTTCAAGAAGAGTGCATTTTTTTCTATCGGATGGGCGGTATCTATCTTCAAAACCTACTGTTTACCGCAGTGCTTCTTCATTCAATTGACCAGGACGCACTGAAATTTGTTCGGTTTTTTGTCCACGATGGAGCGTGATTTTTAGGGGTTGACCAATTTTGCTTTTTTCGACTAAACGTTGTAATTGGTCAGCACTGGTAATAGCTTGTCCATCAATTTCCGTAATCACATCTCCCCGACGTAAACCCGCATTTCCCGCCGGACTATTGGGCAGAATTTGTACAACTAATACCCCATTGATTTCGGGAATTAACATTAAAGAATTAGGGTCTTGATTGAGTTGTTTTGCCATATCCGCCGTTAAGGTTGCCATGCGAATGCCAATATAGGGATGGGCAATTTTTTCTCCTCGCACTAACGCAGCTTGAATGCTTTTAGCAGCATCAATAGGAATAGCAAATCCAATGCCTTGACCATCGGCGCGAATAGCCGTATTAATTCCAATCACTTCCCCTCTATCATTTAATAACGGCCCCCCAGAATTCCCTGGATTAATTGCCGCATCAGTTTGAATAAAATCTAATCGTTTATCGGGAATTCCGACTTGAGAACTGGGACGATTTAAGGTACTGACAATTCCCAAAGTTACGGTATTATCTAATCCTAACGGATTACCTAAAGCGATCGCCCAATCTCCCACTTGAACTTCACTGGAATTCCCCAAGGGAGCAACGGGTAAATTATTGCCATTAATTTTAATAACGGCTAAATCAGACGGGTCATCACTGCCTCGAACTTCCCCTTGAAATTGACGACCATCTTTAAGGGTAACGGTAACTTTATCCGCGCCTTTAATGACATGGGAATTAGTTAAAATAATCCCACTACTATCAACAATAAACCCCGAACCTTGTCCCCGTTGTTGATATTCTTGGGGCATTTGAGGCATTCCTTCTCCAAAGAAACGCCGGAAAAAAGGATCATCAAAAAAAGGATCAGGAATATTGGCAGAAATGGTACGTTCTGTGTCAATTCTAACCACGGCTGGCCCGACTCGATTTACCGCAGCCGCAACAAAATTTCTGGCAGAATTCGGGTTAGGAACCGCAGCCACAGGTTGGGGTTGGGTTGGGGTTTGTATGGGGTCAGCTTGGGCAGAAGTTCCTAAAAAATTGGGAAAAAATTGTAAGCTGGTTAAGGTTAAGACGACGCTGAAAACAGCAACCAAAAGATAACGGCTCATCTGATAAAATGCCTGCTTTTGGGGTTGTAATTTTCCCATCAATTCATCCTCCACAATCTCAATTGCAGGGTTAGACTGAGACTCTGATTCATTAATATCCAATGTGCTGATCCTCAAAGTTAGCATTACAATTGCCATCAAGAAAAGCGGAAATATTTCCATAAATCCGCTTTCCTGTTTTTTATTATAGTCGAATCTCGTTTAAATTTCGACGGAGATTACCGACTTTTTTGTTTGTCCTTAATTCCAGCCACACCTTAAATAATTACTAATCCTTGAATCCTCGATTAATTTAAGGTAACCTTAACGACTTTGTTTTTCTCTTCTTCTGCTTTCGGTAAGGTTAAGCTGAGAATTCCATCTTGATAGTCAGCTTGAACTTGGGTGTTTTGAATCCGAGTCGGAAGAGGAATCACGCGATGGAATTTTCCATAATGAAATTCACTTCGAGTTACGCCTTTTTCTTCCGTTTGGATTTGTGATTTTCGTTCCCCCGTAATCGCCACCGCATCAGCACTGACTTGGATGTCTAAATCTTTAGAGTCTATCCCCGGAACTTCCAGTTTCAGGATAACCGCATCGGGTGTTTCGTGGAGTTCCGCCGCAGGAAAGAGCGACATTCCCATTTTTTCAGTGGGCAAGGCTAAACTATCAAACAAACGATTCATTTCTCGTTGTAGAGAATCAATTTCTTGGAACGGTTGCCAACGGACTAACGGCATAATCGTTACCTCCATTAACGCTTTTATTTGATACACTATTTATATAGGCTTGATTACAGCCTTTTGGTTCTAAGATAATGAATTCGGCAGCCGGGAGCATTCGGTTTTAACGAATCAAAAACGGGAAATAGCCGTACTCAAGATAAAATTCAGCAAGTGTTGGCAACTTTAAGCCAATATCGTCTCGGTTAACCGAACGATATTGCAAACCTTGTCAAGTCCAACTGAGAACTGATCGTTGGGACTGAAAGAGAGGAAGGAAGAGGAGTGTTTGATTTTTCCTTCACCTCCAACGGGTGATCAGTGATCAAGTTGGAATCGCTAAGATTAGAAGCTCAAGACGGGTATCAGCATCAGGTCGGACGCCGTAGCGAATGTCCTTTCTGTAGGGTCTTGGGTATCCAATCGATGAAGTTTGGAGTCCCCGTCCTTTATGGATGAGTACCCTCTTTGGGTTTTAATGCTCCCAAACGTTAGAACTTGTTTTAACTTTTATAAAGATTCTTATAATTTTGGGTCTATCAATGACGACTACTCTGCCCAATAATGAGGGCGTCCTCCCGCAGCAAACGGAACTCGCTTCTGCCTCTGTTTCTGACCGCCTAACCAGCCTCTTAAACCGTTTACAACCTCCCCCGCAATTCTTAATTTTAATGTTTGCCCTCTTAATTGGCGGGGGAACGGGATTAGTTATGGTTTTGTTCCATAAATTAGTGGAACTATTTCAACGATTAACCCTAGAAGATTTTATGGGGTTAATGGTGCCCTTTGGTTTATGGACAATCGCTTTAATTCCACCTCTTGGCGGCTTAATTGTCGGGTTAATTCGCTGTCGTTATCAAGAATTTTTTGGCGAGGGTATTTCTTCGTTAATTAATACCCAAAGAATCCAAATTATTTCCCCCTTAAGACCCTTTATTAAACTATTAGCGGCGGCGATTTCGTTAGGTTCAGGAGCTTCCTTGGGGCCGGAAGGGCCGAGTGTGGAAGTAGGGGCAAATTTAGGGGCAATTTTAGGACAAATTTTTCAAGTTTCAAAAGAACGTTATCGCTTATTATTAGGAGCCGGAGCCGCCGCCGGATTAGCTGCGGGATTTAATGCCCCCATTGCGGGAGTTTTCTTTGCCTTAGAAGTGATTTTAGGCACAAGTTTTGCGGCTTCAGGTGTCGGTTTAGTCTTATTAGCTTCGGTGGTTTCTTCAGTGGTTGCTCGGATTGTTTTGGGTGACCATCCAGCTTTTTCTCCTCCCATTTATGAAGTCCGAAGCAATTGGGAATTATTACTTTATTTAGGATTAGGGTGTTTAGCCAGTTTTGTTTCCTTAGCTTATACCCAAGCGATTAAATTTTCTCAACGTTGTTTTCGAGGCGAAATTCCCGCTTTCCTATTTTTAACTAAAATTCCTCGCACCGTTCATCCGATGTTAGGGGGATTATTTGTCGGGATGATTGCGATTCAATTTCCCCATATTCTAGGGCCTGGTTATGGAACGATTCAAGCTTTATTAGAGGAAGGGCAATTTTCTTTAGATTTATTAATGATTTTATTAATTCTGAAAATTATTGCCACTTCTGTCAGTTTAGGGAGTGGATTAGTCGGAGGAATTTTTGCGCCAGCGATGTTTATTGGAGCAACATTAGGCGCGACCTATGGACAAGCCTTAGCCGGTTTATTACACCCCTTTTTACCCGATATTGCACCCCCAGCCGCTTATGCAATGGTGGGAATGGCAGCCGTATTAGCGGCAAGTGTGCGAGCACCATTAACGGCGATTTTATTGTTATTTGAAATGACACAAAATTATTTAATTATTTTACCGTTAATGGCGGCGGTGGGCGTGAGTGTTTTAATTGTCGATGTGGTGCAATCTAATCAATCAGATTCGGGATTAAATTTACAACAAATGGGGGTTTATTTAGAACGACCCAATGAGTTAGAAGTCTTACAAACCATTCGGATTTCTGAAGTCATGGGTCAATCTTATTTAACTCTTCCTTGTTCAATGCCTATTTTAGAGGCGGGTGCGGTGATGGTACGTCTCAATTGTCATACGGCTTTAATCTTAGATGAAACCTCTCAATTAGCAGGATTAGTAACGGTTACAGATATCCGTCGGTCAATTTTTCAAGCCACAAATCAGGAGGAATCTTTAGCGTTAGGACAGCAAAACTTAAAGGCCGTTTGTACAACCGAAATCCTCTGCGCCTATGAAGATGAACCTGTAAAAGCGGCTTTAGAACGCATGGCCGCGCGAGATTTACCCCAGTTACCCGTTGTGACTCGTGAACAGCCCCGTCAAGTTGTTGGCATTATTGAAAAAGAACAAATTGCATTAGCTTGTAATATTGCGGTTACTAAAGACGCCTTGCAACCGTATTTACCCAATGTGTAGTCATCGCTTTAGGTTCCAAATGGAACTGATAAAATTGAGGACTGATTTTGACTTGATGGGGCTTTTTCCCGAATACTACCCCATCTTTTTTGACCGCAATTTGGCTCCATTTCCTCTAGCCAGAGTTTTTGACGGGGTTGTCACCGCGTGAGGCCCACAGCCCCTCTCAACAGTCAGTGTTGAGTATAACCCCTTACTTGCGTAGAAGTTGTTTGATTGTACTCATGAGTTCTTGGGGATGGAAAGGTTTCGAGATATAGGCATCGGCCCCTTGTTTAATTCCCCAATAGCGATCAAATTCCTCGCTTTTACTCGAACACATGACCACAGGAACATTCTGGGTTTTGGGGTGTTTTTTAATATGACGGCAGAGTTCATAGCCATTCATTTTAGGCATGACAATATCTAACACCACTAAATCCAGATGGTTGATATCTTCAATTTTTTTTAAGGCATCCTCACCATTTTCTGCTGAGATCACCTCCACACCGCTTTTTCGCAACATCTCGGCAATCATCTCTCGGAGGGAGATGCTATCATCGACAATCATGACTGTAGTCATATCCTTTATACTTTCAGCTTGTGAAATTTAAGTTCAACTCAGACTGCGTAGGCTACACCAAGGTTAGCGACCGATTGTTACCTCAAATCTACCCATTTTCGAGAGTTTCTTTGCATTTTTTTATATTTATTAGGGGTCGAGGGGGGCTTTACAACCCCCGACTCCCATTCAGAACCGTGCTTGCGACTTTCATCGCACACGGCTCCTAGTCTAGTTGACTGTTATCATCAGAACATCCGGTTTCTTTTGAGTTGTAAGACCCATCGGTTGCCGTTTTAATATCGTGACAATGGCGATGTAGTAGTTGTAGGTTCTTATATTCGTTTTTCCCTTTTAAAGATGTGGGTTGAATATGGTCGATTTCTACAACATCTTCTGGAGCAAAATATTGTCCACAGAGGTTACACCTGCCTTTCTGTTTTTTGAGCAGAAATGCTACTCGTTTTGGTATATCGTAGGATGTACCCATTCTTGTACTCCAATATGTCCAGTTTCCGTCATAAGGGGATGCGTCGGGTCTGACAGTTACATGACGAGTGATAGGTGTTTCAGCATGGGTGAGTAGTTTAAGACCTTCATTGGTTTCAAAACTCCATGCTTTATTACCGTTTTTCTTGAAGTATTTGGTTAACTTCTTGTAACTTGCTTTTCCGCATCTGCTGACTGTCCATGCTCTTAATCTTTGCCATGTTATTTGGTCTATTGAGGAGAATGTCTCTTTAGAGCAAACTTTGGAATGGTAGTTACACCATCCTCTAATGACCGGATTTAGGCGTTTGATTAATGCGTATTGGGGTGCAGTTTTGTGGGTTTTAATCACTTCCTTTACCTTGTCCGCATGAGCTTTGATTGACTTTTTACTAGGTTTTATTAGAGTTTTGAATCCTAATACTTTGGAATTTAGACTTCCTGTTTTACTGGCGTGGTGTTTACCAACTAGATATTGTCGGAAGTTCCATCCTAGGAAATCAAATCCGGGTTCAACCTTTTTGCCATTCACTTCAATTTCTTTTAGTGTGTGGCAAATTCGGGTTTTTGAGGTTTTAAGCTCTAATCCTATAGGTTTTAACCATTCTTTGATGTCAATTTGACATTGTTGAATGATTTCTAATTGTGGGCTGATTACCACGAAATCATCGGCATATCTGATGACCTTGGCATAATTTTTCTTATTTCCATTTGTACTTTTAGGAAATTGTTTTTCAATCAGCCTAGTCATTCCATCTAGTGCGATGTTAGCAAGTAAAGGACTGATGACCCCTCCTTGGGGAGTGCCTGCCTCTGTTGCTTCAAATATGCCGTTATCCATCACTCCAGCTTTTAACCATTGTCTGATTTGAGCTTTTATTATTGATGGACAATCAATTTTGGACAGTAGGTAATCATGATTAATCTGGTCAAAACACTTTGAGATGTCAGCATCTAAGATGTAATATTCACCTTTATTGATGCTTTGGAAGATTCGTGACATTGCATCATGGGCTGAACGTCCGGGTCTAAACCCATAGCTTTCACCCTCGAATCTGGCTTCCCATTGGGGTTCTAACGCAAGTTTAACCAAGGCTTGCCTGATTCTATCGTTTATAGTTGGTATACCTAGTGGGCGTTTTTCTCCGTTGGGTTTGGGTATCCATTTCCTTCGGAGTGGTTTCGCTTTTTGGTATTTACTCAGGTTTTCGGCTAGTTCTAACCGTTGATTGGGTGTGATAGATTTGATTCCATCGACCCCGGCTGTTTTCTTGCCTTGATTGTCTTGAGTTACCTTTCTAATCGCTAGAAGTTTGGCGTAATATGACTTGACTAGAAGTTTCTGAAGTTTTCGAGCTTTTGCATTTTGTCCCGATAATGATGCCTGGTAAATTCTCTTTTGCAGCTTGAATACTACCCGTTGGACTTTCGCCCAATTGATAGAATTCCATGCAGCCGTAGTCTTGGTTATACTCGTTTTCACCGTTTTAACTGCTAATTGAAACCTTACCTAACAACTGTTAGAGTCGATAGGAGCGTTACCACTCCTACCTCTCCTTCAAAACCGTGCATGAAACTTTCGCTTCACACGGCTCCTTGATAATTCCACCTTTGTTATAGGTACGATTCAAAACGGTTCATTGTCA
>NZ_JADEWU010000169.1:0-1022 GCF_015207485.1 Planktothrix mougeotii LEGE 06226 | reverse complement strand
CCTTGTCCCCTTGTCCCCCTCCCCTCATCCTACGGGTACTTCACAAGCTTTTAGTTATAGGAGTGTCAAAGCTTGTTAAGATGTCAGATGTCGCAGCGTCAGCGTTGAGTGTGATTGTCACCGTAACGTTTAAGCTGAGGATTGACCAATTTTAGGTGTGGGACTGTCTAAAAGAGTGAGTATCATGCGTTTATCTCCTGTCTTAGTTGCGGTTTTTGCTGCTTCAGCTACGTTTGGATTATCAAACTCTGCAAATAGTCAAACCGCCTACCCAGACTCAGAAAGTTCGTCTAATTCCCTAGAAACTTTTGATCCCGGAGATCCGGGTTTAATTCCATCGGAAACCCATGATCAATCTTTAGCGGTTAATCAAATTCCCCCCTCAACTCCAATTTATCCTTTTGAAGAAATTGTTTTACATAAAACGAAATTGCTGAATCCAGATTTGGCTTTTTCTTTGGGTGAATCGATTGGAAAAAATATTTCTCAGTCTTGGGTTCATTCTGCATTTTCCACAAATTCAGCTACTTTTAATCCATCTCAACCTCTGAGTGATACTTCCTTAGCATTACCATCAAATTCCTCAGAATTAGATTCTTTATCAGAACGTCAGATTGCTGATTCTAAAGATGAAACCATTATTCTTAATAAAGGAAAAGCAACACAAAATTCAGGAAAGATTGCTCAATTTTATTCAGAAGTTTCCCCTAAAACCACAAATTCTGAAAGTAATTATTCATCAAGTTCAGAGATTTTACTAAATAAATCAGCTACAGAAAAAATCGGGAATTTTAGCTTTCCGGTTGTGGCTGAAAATGCGATCGCTTTAAATTCGACTGTAGGGGAAACTAATAGATTTGAACCGAGTTTAAATAAGAATTTAGGAAAAATAGCTCAATTTCCGATAGAAGTTTCTGAACAAATAGCAAGTGCTGAAATTAATCCCTCATCGAATATAGAGATTTTACTGAATAAATCAGCTACAGAAAAAACGGGGAATTTTAGCTTTCCGGTTGTGGCTG
>NZ_JADEWU010000074.1:0-29997 GCF_015207485.1 Planktothrix mougeotii LEGE 06226 | reverse complement strand
GTTTCTGTTCCCTATTGCCTATAGCAAGATTGCCTGTTCCCTGTTCCCTGTTCCCTGTTCCCTTTCACTTAATAACGACTACTAATGCTACTTCCTTTGCTGGGGAAGCTAGAACCCGAACTGCCTAGACCGGGGCCAACGTCATCTTTGAGAAATCCAGCATAAGCTTCCATACCGTGTTCGGCGATATCCAAGCCTTCAAATTCTTGTTCAGGATGAACTCGTAACCCAACGGTGGCTTTGAGGGCTAACCAGAAGATTGTGCTCAGAACAACGGTAAACCCGCCAATGGAGAGAATACCGAGAATTTGTACGATTAAATTAGCACCGCCAAAAACTCCAGCCATTAAGGTTCCAAAAACGCCACAAACTAAGTGAACAGACGTTGCACCAACGGGGTCATCAATTTTGATGCGGTCAAAGAAACCCACAGAGTAGACAACAATTACCCCAGCCAAGCCACCAATAATCACAGCGCTCAAATAGCTAACAGAATCACAGCTTGCGGTAATTGCCACTAAACCCGCTAAAATCCCGTTAATAATCATGGATAAATCCGGTTTACCATCCTTAAACCAGGATGTAGCCGTTGCAGTAACCCCGCCCGCCGCTGCGGCTAAGTTAGTTGTAACAGCAATATAGGGGATTTGTTCGTTGGCGGCTAAAGTGGAACCGGGGTTAAATCCAAACCAGCCTATCCACAGAATTAAACAGCCCAGGGTGGCAATACTCATGTTGTGACCGGGAATGGCGCGAGATTGTCCATCAGCCCCATATCTCCCTAAACGGGGGCCAAGGAACGCAGCCCCCATTAAGGCCGCCCAACCGCCAACGGAGTGAACCACCGTTGAACCTGCAAAATCTTTAAATCCGGCTTGGGCTAACCATCCTGCACTATCCCAAACCCAGTGACCTGTAATGGGGTAGGAAATCCCAACCAGAAGCAAGCTAAAAAGCAAAAAGGCAATAAATTCAATGCGTTCAGCCACAGCCCCTGATACAATCGTTGCGGCGGTTCCAGCGAAAGCGACTTGGAACAGGAACAGTAAAGGAACAGGTAATCCTGCGGGAAAGGGGCTTAAACCGTAGGTTTCTGACTGTCCGGTGAGGAAATAGCCACCACCTCCAATGAAGGGGTTTTCCCCGCCAAACATAAAGGAAAATCCAAAAGCCCAGAAAATTAGGGTCGCTAAGGCGAAGACAATTAAGTTTTTCGCTAAAACGTTAACCGCATTTTTCTGGCGACAGAAGCCGGTTTCTAACATACAGAAACCCGCGTTCATAAAAATCACCAAAATGGAAGCGACTAAAACCCACGCAATGTTTAAATAACCCTGAACAATTTCTGGGGTGAGGGGGGGAGCATCTTCTTGAGCAACGGCGGCAAAACCCCATACCCCAAAGATAATCGCCGTTAACGGGATACAGGCTAACCAACTTGGAGACAGCCATCGAGAATGCTGTAATTTCAGGATTAGAGCATTGATTTTAGCGGTGAAACGACTCGTCCTTTGCTGTCGCCGTTTTCCTGGATATTGAGGTGTTTTGGGAATAAACATCGTGTTGGATTTATGAATTGATATCAGTAGAGGAAATAAATTGCACAATTCTAGGGAGTGATGCTAAATCAGTTACAGAATCAATCACGGGTTTTGTTTTTTGAGTTCAAGGTTATACGCAAGTGATAGTGTTCATCACCCTTCGAGAAAAGCCCCGTGCTTAACTCTCAGTTTGTGCTAGTTGATGAAGGGCTGATGTCATCCTCAATGGCATCAACCAGAGGTTACGGCTAGTTCAACACCTTCAAAGGAGTGCTAGTAGGTGGCTGATTGCTAACTAAAGTGTTAACAATTTTTGATAGATTTTTAACAGATTTTCTGTATTCAACAATACTGTTTTTGATCCCCTTTCCGCTTATGGAAGGGGCTGGCGGTTGAGGGTTGATGAATCACTATACCTAGGGAATAGGGAATAGGGGATAGAAAAAAGTGATTAGACACCCAATTATTGACACTCTCAGGTCTGAAGACGCGCTCGATTCTGCGGACAGAATTAGTTTAACTTAATTCTCGCTACGATTGCCAAAGATCGTCTACTGAGTTGATTAAGCGATATACCTAATCTTCCCGATACTTTTCTTAAAATGTTAGCTGCGCCATTAAGGTCAGCATTAACAACAAAACCATCAGATGTCCGATAAAGCCCACGCTTAATTCTGTTTCCAGATGCTTTCCACCCCATAGGTTTTTCACCGTATTGAGGTAGGGAGTCTCCATCTAAGAAACTTGCTTTTGAAGTATAGGCTTCTTCGGTTTCAACAAATAAAATACCGTGTAAATCACAAAGTTGTTTTAGGCGGGATTTTAATTTACCCAAAGGCATTTGAACAAACTTTTGATTATTCAAATTACCTAAATTAACATCGTTCTTAAACCCTTCATTCCAACCAATCACCAAAGTTCCAATAGCATTTTTCAAGCAATGATCGATAATTAACTTAGCAGCCTTATTGATCCCGTCACGCATTTGGTGATTACGTTTACGGGTTATCTGGTCTAGCCAGTTATCCCAGTATCCTTGAGGCTTGTTCTCTTTCCGTGTTGAAACTTTTTTGTTCCATAATTGATTCATTGCCTTCATTTGTTTGGCATCAATCAAAAAGGAATTTCCTAATGTATCAATACAGGCAGCTAAATTATCAGAAGTTCCCAAGTCAATAGATAAAGCTTGATCAATATCTAATTGATGTTGTTGCTTTTTCATATCATAGGATATTTCTAAATAAAAAGCACCATTCTTGGGTAAAATAGTAAACTCCTTGATTTGGGAATAATCAATATTTGATGGCATGGGTAAGAAAAACTCAGATACCCCAAACCATCTTTTAACTGTTAATCCCAAAGAGAATCTAAGTTGACCATTAATTAGCGTTGGTTTTTGTCCTCCAGAATTCGGATAGGCAACCTTGAATAATTTAGAGCCTTTGAGATAACCTGGTGGTTTAGGTCTAAAGGGTAATTCACCTTTTTTATGTAAATCCCTCAAGCCTTTAAAAGACTTAAAAGATTCTGTTACCGACATCAAGGTTTGTTGCATCGGTGTTGATGGCATTGATTGTGCCAATAAAGATTTAGATATTGATGGTTCAAAAGCTAAATCAAATTTTCCTGTTAATAATTTACCCGTCTTAAAAAATGTTTGACGAGCAAAGTAAACCCCCGTATTGTACAGTTTACCCGATTGTTGACAAAGATACTCTAGTAACGCATGAGTCTCTTGATCTGGAGATAGCAAGATCTGTTGCACTCCAATTAATTTAATTGTTTTAGCCATCGACCCAATTACTGTCTCTTTGTTGACTCTATTAGGGTAATCAACTAAACTAATTTTGTCAACTAGCCTAAAATTAATATGCTTCTCCTCTCAGAATATAAAACTCACAACCACATTAAATACCTGCTTAATTATCATTTTGTTTTCATACCCAAGAGAAGGAAACCAGTGCTGACAGGAGATGTAGCAACCAGGATTCGACAAATTTTTCTGGAACTAGCAATGGAAAAGGGATGGGATATTTTGGCTTTGGAGGTCGCACCAGATCATGTCCATCTTTTTGTTGCTGTGAAACCGTCTGATAGTCCGCATTTAGTGGTAAAGGCTTTCAAAGGTAGATCTAGTAATTTACTCAGGAAAGAGTTTCCACATTTACTAAAATTACCTAGCTTGTGGACAGGTAGTTATTTTGTTAGCACTGCTGGTAGTATTAGTAGTGAAACCGTCAAAAAATATATTGAAGACCCTCACCATTGCGTGAATTAATATTCACGGGGAATAAATTCCCCTGCGTCGTGTTTCCTCTGTTGTCTGAAGACGCTGAGATTCCACACTCCCAGGTTTTTCTTATGATTTATAGCAAACATTTAAGGGTTCTATATTACTTCAGAGTAAAAGCATCTCAAAAGTCAAGATCAATCTGACTTGAAAGGATAAGGTTTGATTGAAAAATAATATTCCATTCTTTAATATTTGCTACAAATAATTGAGCGGGTGGTTAATCACTTTTTCCTATTCCCTTTTCCCTGTTCCCATTTAAGCTGTTCCTCATTCGTAATTCGTAATTCGTAATTCCCTTTTGTAGCATTCTTTTTAAACATAGTATCTCACCGTAGTTACAATCCGACATTGATTACTTCGCAAGGCTTGACGAATAAATAAAGCCGTTTGGTTATGTAACAGTTCTTCCCACCAATAACGAGTAACAATTGAGGGAATAATCACCGTTGAAAAACCGTGAGGACGTTCAGCTTCAAATTCACTCACAAATTTCAGAATCGGTTGTACAACTGAACGATAAGGAGAATCCAAAATAACCAGGGGAACATGAATTTCTAACTCTTCCCATCGTCGTCGCAAAGCAGCTTGATTGGTTGTGCCAATATCAACATGAATGGCTACGATTTCTTGAGCAACTAAACGCGCATAATCTAAGGCTTCTAAGGTTCCTCGATTAGGATATCCGACTAAAACAATGGCAGAATGTTTAATCGTGGTATCCGGGGCAGGTAAAGGACAGCGATAAGGTGAAAGTTCCTCATCTCGAAAATGTTTGGCAAGATTTTCATAATGACTATGAATCTTTAAAAAGAGGATTACTAATAAAGGAATTGCCAAAACGACTAACCAAGCTCCTAATAAAAATTTAGTGGCAATAATCACCCCTAAAACTATCGCTGTTGTTAAGGCTCCCACACCATTCATGACAGCACTTTGTTGCCACCCAGAAGATTTACTCTTAAACCAATGAATGACCATTCCCAATTGAGACAAGGTAAAAGAGGTAAAAACACCCACCGCATAGAGGGGAATTAAAGCATTAACTTGACCTTTAAAAATAATAATTAGAACCGCAGCACACAAACTTAATAACCGAATTCCATTAGCATAAACTAGACGATCTCCTAATAAGGATAATTGACGGGGTAAAAATCCATCTCGTGAAACTAAATAAGATAATCGCGGGAAATCGGCATAACTGGTATTAGCCGCTAATAACAAAATAAATAAAGTGGCTAATTGTAGAAAATAATAGAAAAAACCATTGCCAAAAATTTCTCGTGCGAGTAAAGAAACCGTTGTTTGTCCTTCTTCGGGAATAATATGATACGCTTGGGTTAAATAAGTAATCCCAATAAACATTAACCCTAAAATTCCCCCCATCCACAATAATGTCGTGCGAGCATTTTTCCATTCCGGGGGTTTAAAAACTAACACGCCATCAGAAATTGCTTCAACCCCCGTTAAAGCAGTACATCCGGCTGCAAAGGCGCGTAAAATTAAGAATAAACTTAAGGGTTGACTAACAGGAAGTAGGGGAACAGTTGCTATCACCTGACCTGTTGAGTATTTATAAAAACCTAAACCCATTAACACAAACACACTGATAATAAAACTATAGGTTGGGATCATAAAAATCCGTCCCGCTTCCTTAACACCGCGTAAATTCGCAACCATTAACAACACCACCGCAATTAAACACAGTTCAATAGTGTAGCCATCAAGAGCAGGAATAGCAGAAGTTAGGGCGGCAATTCCTGCCGAAATACTAACTGTAACCGTCAGAATATAATCAATTAATAATGAAGCGGCGGCGACTAACCCAGCATGAAGTCCTAGGTTTTCTTTCGCTACTAAATAGGCACTTCCTCCTTGCGGATAAGCACGAATGGTTTGACGATAGGATAAGGTAATTACAAATAACAGTAAAATAATACCCCCCGCAATCGGTAAAGATAGTCCTAAAGAACGACTTCCCGCAGCGACTAAAACCAATAAAATTTCCTCCGTTGCATAGGCCACAGAGGATAAGGCATCGGACGCTAAAATGGCTAAGGCTGCAAAATTGGTCAGGCGTTCATGACTATAGGCACTGGTGGGTAATGGTTTACCCAGTAGAAAACGATTAATTTGAGATAGGGTGAACATAGATGCTTAAAAGGGTAAACTTAGGTTCAATCTAAAACCTAATGATTAAGGTATTCTACAGGATAGGAAATCTATTTTTAACGTGCAAGTCATCTGCTTAACAATTCTTCCAATGGACTGAGCTTTAATCGACCTGAATCATCGATAGAGGTTAGACTGAGGATCAGAAAAATTTAACGAAGATTAAAACATCAAAATTGAATTAAAGCTATATAATTTCTTAATAACTTGGACAGTCGAAGACAATGATTGGCCCTCAATCCTAAATTGATTGAATTGATTTGAGCATTTCATGAATCCTAAACCTAACTGGCTGAAATTATTATTGATTGCCTTAGTGATTCCAACCTTGGTTTTAAATGGTTGGGTCTTCTTGCTCACGTTAGAATACTTTAAGTCTATCATTCATATTTTTGTAACGGCAATTTTATTATCCTTTCTCTTAGATTATCCAGTCCAAAAACTGCAACGATATGGCCTGCAACGAACAACAGCCATTTTAGCCGTATTATTGATTACCTTGATGATTTTGGGAGTTTTAGGAATCACCTTGTTTCCGATTATTATTCAACAGTTCAATACCTTAATCGAACGTCTTCCCAGTTGGATTGAGTCAGGAAACCAACAAATTAAAACCTTTGAAGCTTGGGCAATTAGTCGGAATATTCCCGTTAATGTTGGAGGAGTAACCGTTCAACTTTTGGAACGCTTATCCAGTCAAGTTCAAACGTTAGGAGGAGATGTAATTGGAGGAGTTTTCACCGTTTTTGGTCGAGTATTAGATGTTGTGATTATTGCAGCTATGACCTTTTATTTATTATTACATGGAGAGTCGCTTTGGGATGATTTTTATCAACTATTTCCAACTAAAATTCGGGTTCCGGTTCGTCGTGCCTTAAGAAAAAATTTTAAGAATTATTTTATTGGTCAAGCCTCCGTTGCTGGACTCTTAGGAGGATTCATGACCTTAGCATTCTTCATCATTCAGGTTCCCTTTGGATTGTTATTTGGAATGGTTATTGGGGTGATGGCTTTCTTTCCCTTTGGAGGAAGTTTGGGGATTATTTTGGTTTCCTTTTTAGTGGCTTTAAATAGTATTTGGTTAGGAGTAAAAGTTTTAATTACAGCGATTATTGTTGATCAAATTGTAGAAAATGGAATTGCCCCACGCCTTCTCGGAACATTTACCGGATTAAACCCCGTTTTGATTTTAATTTCCCTTTTAATTGGTGCTAGAGTGGCAGGTTTTCTCGGATTAATTGTTGCTGTTCCCCTAGCCAGTTTTTTCAAATCCTTAATCGGAATACTACAAAATCCCTCCTCTGAAGCTTTTTAGATATTTGCCAATTTTCTATCTTTTTTATTCATTAAAATTAACCATGAAAAAACATTTAATCATTTTCACTCGCTATCCTGAACCCGGTAAAACCAAAAGCCGATTAATTCCTATTTTAGGAGAAAAAGGTGCCGCTAATTTGCATCGTCACATGACCGAAAAAACCCTAATTACAGTCCGAGAATTACAAGCCTTAGATCCCCTATCCATAGAAGTTCGATTTACCGGGGGAAATTTAGATGTAATGCAGAATTGGTTAGGATCGGATTTAATTTATGATGCTCAATGTTTTGGGAATTTAGGCGATCGCATGAGAAATGCTTTTGAAACAGCATTTCATGAAGAAAAAACCCATATTATTATGATTGGAACAGATTGCCCCTTTTTAACCGTTGATATTTTAGTTCAAGGATTTAAGGCGTTAGAAGATCATGCGGTTGTTCTAGGGCCAGCAAAAGATGGGGGATATTATTTAATTGGATTAAATCATTATATCCCCGAAGTTTTTCAAGATATTCCTTGGGGAACTTCAAGCGTTTTTCAAACAACCATCAATTGTTGTCAAACTCTCAATTTATCAGTGAGTAAATTACCCCTTTTATCAGATATTGATCGTCCTGAAGATTTAGAGTCTATGGAATTTATTACTTTAAAGGAAATAGAGAACAAAAGAGTTGATTTTTAATCTTTATTCCCTTAAAATCCTTAATTTTTAATCAAAAAATCTATGGAACTAATAGAACAGACTTCAACTCAACTGCTTCTTAGAGACTCCAGCAGAAGAGTTTTGCTTATTAGATTGGTTTGTACTCCATTTTTAATGTTCGGAATTCTGGGATTATTTATCGTTATTACTGAAAAAGTATTTCCCAGTCTGTTTATTATTTTTTGTTTATTGGTCGGAATTTTAGGCGTTTTTTTTACCTCTCATCAAACTATTTATTTAGATAAAAATCAAAACAAATTAACCCTGAAAACCAAAAGATTATTCGGAACAAAAAAAGCAGAATATCCCCTTAATAATCTCAATATTAGGGTGCAAAGGACTTCTTTCCAAGTCAAAACCTATTCTTCAATTTTAATCAGTCAAAAAGAACCCATTTATATTGTTGTTTTAGAAATCCCTTCTGCTGGTAAAACTCTCAAGATTTCTAGTAATTATAGTTTACTTCAAAATCAAGCCCTTGAAATCGCTAATCAAATCCGTACTTTTCTCGATATACCTCCATAAACATTCTTTCAAGCTCAAATTTCTGCTAATCCTCAAATATCCCTAAGCTATTTCTTGATGTTGAGAAATAGGAATTTTAATCACAAACTGTGTCCCTAAACCCCATTTAGAATGACAATATAACTGTCCACAATGTTTTTCAACAACAATCTGATAACTAATGGCTAAACCCATTCCCGTTCCTTTACCAATCGCTTTAGTGGTATAAAAAGGATCAAAAACACGAGAGAGAACCGTTTCTTTAATTCCTAATCCAGTATCCCTAATCACAATATTAACTTGATCCTTTTCCACCTGAGTTTTAACATAAATTTTATCTGGGGATTTCTGCTTTTCCTCTACTGTTAAATCCTGTTGTTTTTCCTCAATTGCATCAATGGCATTGACCAATAAATTCATAAACACTTGATTCAGTTGTCCCGCATAACATTCGACTAACGGTAAATTTCCGTACTCTCGAATAATCTGAATCGGAGGGTGATGGGGTTGGGGTTTTAAACGATGTTCTAAAATCCGAATCGTACTATCAATATTATCATGTAAATTCACCGCTTTCATTTCCGCTTCATCCAAACGGGAAAACGTTCGTAGAGATTTGACAATATCTCCAATACGTTCAGCCCCCACTTGCATAGAATTGAGTAATTGAGGTAAATCTTGAATCATAAAATCCAGATCGATTTCCTCAATCGCGGTCTGAATTTCTGGGTGAGAAGTTGGATAATATTTCTGATATAATTGAATCAAGCTTAATAAATCTGATACATACTCCCGACAATGCTCGACATTCCCATAAATAAAGCTAACTGGATTATTAATTTCATGGGCAACTCCCGCTACCATTTGTCCTAAACTGGACATTTTTTCGGCTTGAATTAAATTAATTTGGGTTTGTTTAAGTTGTTTTAAAGTTTCTTCTAATTCTTGACTTTTATTCGCTTCCCGTTGTGCAACTTCTCGATACTCTACCGACTTTTGTAAAGCAATTTCTGCGCGTTTTCGGTCACTAATATCCAAAGCCGTGCCAAATAAACGCACGATTTGGTTATGACTATCTTGGGCAGCCATTCCTCTAGCATTAAGATAAAAAAGTTCTCCATTGGGTCGATAAAAACGTACATCTACATCATAAGGTTTTCCCTCTTGAATTGCCGCATTGACTTGGGAAATAAACAGATCTTGATCATCAGGATGAATCATGGCTAAATGTTCTTTAAAAGTCGGGACAGACTTTCCTTCAAAGCCAAAAATCCGAAATAATTCTGCTGACCATTTCACCTCTTGGGTGATTAAATCATATTCCCAATGACCAATATGAGCCAGTCTTTGAGCTTCTTCTAACTTAGCAGCAGTTTCACTCAGCGCCAGTTCTGCGGTTTTACGGTCGTGAATATCTTTATGAGTACCCACCATTCTTAAAGGATGCCCCAAGGTATCCCATTCTGCCACTTGACCTTGAGCTAAAATCCATTTCCAATTCCCTGATTTTGTTCGCATTCGATATTCCGCTTCATAATATTCACTGGTTCCCTTAAAATGTTCATTCAAAATGGTAATAACTCGTGATTGATCATCGGGATGGAGTAATTTTTCCCAACTGTTAACATGGGGTTTCATTTCATCTCCCACATAGCCCAACATTGACTTTAAAGTTGAGCTAAAATAGGTTTCTCCTGTGGCTACATTCCAATCCCAAAGACCATCTTGAGTCGCGTTTAATGCCAGATTTAATCGTTCTTCAGAAATGCGTAAAGCCATTTGATCTCGTTGTCGTTCTGTGATATCAGTCGCTAATCCTAAAATCCGCCAAGGTTGACCGTCTGGGGTTCTGGAAAATATAACTTCTCGACTCCAAAATGTTCGCCATTCTCCCCCTTGATGTTGCATTCGATATTCCCATTCAATCACTTCTCCATCTTGGGCCTGTTTTAAACGTTCCACATGGGCCGGATATTGGGCAAAATCATCGGAGTGCATGAGAATAGCAAGAACTTCTGAACCCATTTGTTGAATTTCTGCGGTTGTATATCCCAAATGGGCGGTCAGTTCTCGATTAGCGTAAATATTGCGTTGTTCAATTAAATCATAGAGATACAGCACTAAAGGAATGGCTTTGGCGACCTTCTGAATGAAATTCTGGCTTTCTTTGAGTTCCGTGATATCCATCATTACCCCATCCCAGAGAATGCCACCATCGGCCTGTTGTTGGGGTCTGGATTTACCTTTAAACCATTTCATTTGACCCGAAGGCGTGACATTGCGCCATTCATATTCCCATTGGGTTAAGGTCTGGGCTGAATGTTCAATAGACTCTAAAACACCGGGTAGGTCATCGGGATGAATTTGCTTAAAAATAATTTGGCAATCTTGATAAATCTCAGAGGGTTCAAATTCCAATAATTCTCGACAGCCATCAGAAACATAGAGTATAGACACTGACCCATCTTGACCTTTATGAAATTGATAAATCATTCCCGGAAGATTGCTGGCGAGTCGTTCAAACCGGGTTTGACTGTCTTGAAGTGCGGCTTGCTGCTGTTTAAGGGTTGTAATATCCCGGATAATCCCGATTAGAATTTGGCTACCATCGGGTTGAGTAAAGACTGTTTTTTTAGTCGAGAGAAAATGGGTCTGGCCTCTAGTTGTCGTTAATTGTTCTTCCTGTTCCGCTTTTCCCTGTTGAAATGCAATTTCATCCTGTTCCCAGAATATATCAGCTTGAAGGGTTGGGAAGAAGTCATAATCCGTTTTTCCCAACAACTTTTCACGGGGTTGACCCACTAATTCACAAAAAGCATCATTGACACTAATCCAACGATGGTGTTGATCTTTTACAAACAGGGGGTCGGGTATGGCTTCGAGTATTGGGATGAGAAAGGCTTCAGCGTTGGATAAGCTCGGTTTTGCATCCATGAGTTGGCAGAACAGAGGCGAAAAATCATCAGGTTGTCGGAACATTTGTAGAGGGGCAGGAATTCTATAACCCTATTCTAAGCACTTAGATTCAATTTAGGTTAAGGGATGAGGGGACGGGGGGATTAGGGGATGAGGGATGAGGGATGAGGGATGAGTTTAATAGTTAAGTGTTTATTGTCAACCGTTAACTTCCATAGATTGTTCCTGCATAAACCTAAGTAATCTGGGATGATGGAAAGAGGATTTTTCTATAGTGTCATCCTATACCGGAACTATTTGTGAGGCGAATGATATGGAGGTTAATGAATTATTAAAGCGTTATACCGAAGGAGAGCGGCTGTTTCGAGCCGTTAGCCTAGTTGGAGTGGATTTAAGTGGGATTGATCTCAGTGAAGCCATTATTGCCCGGGCTAACTTTGAAAATACATCCTTTATTGGTGCCAATTTAACAGGGGTCAATTTTCGAGAAACAAAGTTTATGGGGGTTGACTTCACCGACACGAACTTGAGTGATGCGAACTTAATTGGCAGCTATTTGAGTGATACGAAGTTTAACCGAACAAACTTGACCGGGGCGAGTTTACGCGGGTCTTCTTCCAAAAATGTTACCTTAACTCAAGGGAATCTCACCGAAGCTAACCTCACCGAAGCCAATTTCAGCCAAGCCAATTTTGTCGGTGCCAATCTAACCCATGCTACGTTAGTCCGAACCAATTTGATGAAAGCCAATCTCACGGGGGCTATTTTAGAAAGTGCTAACCTAACCAACGTGATTATGCGAGACACCACCTTGGAAGGCGCCAACTTAACAAATGCAACCCTGAGTGGGGGAATGATGATTGGAGCTAACTTTCATGAAGCGGATTTAACACGAGTGACAATGATTGGGGCGGATTTAAGTGAAGCTAACTTGAGTGAAGCTAACCTGCGAGGAGCTAACGTGACTTGGACAACCTTACGCGGGGCGAATATGAGTCGAGCTAGACTCTACCGCACAAAATTATCTTGGTCAAATTTAAGTGGTGTAAATCTGATTGAAGCGATTATGATTGATACTAAATTAGATCGAGCGAATTTAAGAGATGCAGATATGAGAGGTGCGATTTTACCCAATAAGTAGGCGGTGAATTCTGTGCCAATGCAGTCCATTATCAATTCTCAAGAACTGTTATATCGTTATTTAGCTGGAGAACGAGATTTCCAGAATGCGAACTTGATTGGTGCTTCTCTGCATCAAGTGAATTTAGTGGGGGCTAATCTGGCTGGAGCATCTTTAGCCCGGGCTGATTTAACACGGGCTTTGCTCCATGAAATTAACTTGACTAATGCCTTTTTGTATGGTAGTAATTTAAGTTTTGTTAAGTTAGGAAAAGGGCAATTAAAAAATGCTGATTTGACAAAAGCAAACCTAGAAGGGGCGTTTTTAGTCAAGTCGGAGATGAGTGGCGTTAAGCTTAGTGGTGCTATTTTGCGGGGAGTTAATCTCCGGGCTGCTAATTTGCAGGGTGTCAATTTATGCGGTGCTAATCTTTATGGTGTAAATTTACGCGGCGCTAATTTAACCAAAGCCAATTTAAACTGGGCAAATTTGAGCCAAGCTAAATTAAGTGGGGCGATTCTTCAAGAAACCCAAATGACAGGAATTAATTTGAGTGCAGCCCATTTAATTGAGGTTAATCTTCAAGGATTTGATTTAAGTGGGGTGAATTTTGCTCAAGCCGTAATGACGCGAATTAATTTACAAGAGTCTGATTTAATGGCTGCTAACTTAAGCCAAGCGCAATTAAAACAAGCGAATTTACAACACGCTCAGTTACAAGATGCCAATTTAGTTGAAGCCCAGCTTTTCCAGGCAAATTTGACGGATGCGGTGTTAATGCGGGCCGATTTATCCCAGGCGAGTTTAACCTATGCCACTCTGCTGAGAAGCAACTTAAATTTAGCGACCTTAAGAAAGGCGGATTTACGCGCTGCTGACCTGCGAAATGCTTATCTTTGGAAAGCCGATTTATCCGAAGCTAATTTAGAAGGTGCAAACCTTTCTGGGGCGAGTTTACGCGGGGCAAACCTACAAGGAGTTAATTTAAGAAATGTTAATCTAGCGGGGGCCACACTTCCCAATGGCACTCTTCATGCCGTTTAAAAAGTCATTGACCCCTTGTAATTTTTTTTAAGGGTCTTAAATCTTTATATTCTAACAATTCTAACATTTTAAATAAAATAAAACAATCCTTTTTTTTATTGCCAATTCGAGGCAAGCTAGAAGTATAGAGTTTTTTGTGGATCAGCTACTATGATGCTCAAAGCTAAAGATATTATGACTACAGAAGTCGTAACGATCAAAGGTTCCGCTACGGTTGCCGAAGCCGTGAAGCAGATGAATGATCTGTGCTTACGGGCATTGATCGTTGATCGACGTTACGAACAAGATGCCTTTGGGATTGTTACTGAGACTGACATTGTTTACAAAGTCACCGCCTACGGGAAAGACCCAACAAAAGTCCGGGTTTGTGAAATTATGACCAAACCCTGCATTGCGATTAATCCTGACCTCGGTGTGGAATATGTGGCGAGACTCTTTGCTCAAACGGGAATTCGTCGTGCTCCAGTGATTCACGATAAATTGCTGGGAATTATTTCTGTCACTGATATTATTAGCAAAGGTGATTTTGTCGAAAATCCCAAGGGTATTCTGTTAGAAGAACGCATTGAACAAGCGATTGAAGAAGCTAGAGCGACTTGTTCAGAAAAAGGAGCTACCTCGAAAGAATGTGCCGCCGCCTGGGATATCGTGGAAGAACTGCAAGCCGAAGCGGCTCACCAAAAAGCGGAACGTTTGGAAAAAACAGCCTTTGATTTGTATTGTGAAGAAAATCCCGATGCGGCAGAAGCTCGGGTTTATGACACCTAATCCTTGAGGACTTCAGTTCAGGTTGGGGTTTAACTCATTTATTTCTCTTGACCGTCACAGTTTCCCCCTCTAACATATCAATATAGAGGGGGAATTCTGCTTTTAATAGATTCTATATAGGGAATTGAGAATTATTTATAGGCGATAGTCAGGAATTGTTAAGTTATCGATGAATCCAACCATTAACCGTAAATCGACCATCAGTAAATTGTTGAGAGGGACAATAAACAGGTAAAACTTCATGCTTACAACGACTATCAAAAAAGATAATACTATTATTACGCGGTTCAATTTGATTAAATCTTTCTTGAATTAGAGATTGATTGTCTTGAATTTTAGTTTCATATAATCTTAAGTCTCCCCCATAAAAGCCTTTAGGTTCTTGATAAAAATAATAAACATAAGTTAATCTTCGAGTCGCAGCTTTTCCAGCATCTACATCTTGATGAATTTTATAATATCCGCCATGTAAATGAGCCGTGATTTGCATTTCTAAATGGGACACTAAAAACATCGTCATTTGTAATTGCTGCATAACATTGGGTCTAGCAGAGAGAATCTGATGAGTCAGCAGTTCATGGAACTCGACAAAGTGTTGAGGAAGTAAAATATAAGATTGACGATACTTTGACTGATCATTTATCACTTCTGAAAGGAAAAAATTATCTTGATTAGCCAAAGTCATCTTTAAAAGTTTCTGATAATCCTCCTTTGGTAAAAAGTTATCCAGTTGTACATAATCGGGATTTAAAATAATGGCTGCTGTTTCTTGATTTTGCAAGAAAGGATCAGGAGAAATATCTGAAGATGGGATAACTTCGGGTAACAATGAATTCAACTGCTTTTGTTGTGATGATAATATTCCAATCTCTAATACTTTTAAAGCTGCGTTTAGCCTTTCATTGTAAGGAATATCAGGTTGATTAAGGCTAGAATTTACCAAATCTAAAGCTTGACTAAAAATTTCATCAAATTGTATATTATATTCTGAATTGGATAACATTAGAGATGGTTTCCTCCTTTTAATTCAATTTTTGATATAACTCTTTTATAAAATATACTCAGTTTTAACTATTCTCACAACAAAATTTTTGGAGGTAGTTATACATTTCTCGAAAAAAGGGACATTTTCTTTGAACTTCATTGACATCAATTAATAATAGAAGGATAGGGGTATGAATTCCTTTAGAAAAGCGAGGCTTTTGCCGATCAGCTTCATCTTGAATACTGGATTGAATCAGTTTTACACCTCGGAAAATTTTGTTTTAAAAAAGGGATTAATCCTCGAACTTCCGCTTCACCCCCTCCAGCAAAAACCCATACTACCACGGCCAACCTCCCAGACTCGGATCACCAACACGATATAAATCCCCTAATTGCCATCCTTCTGTTAATTTTGGTTCTAATATTTCCCTAGAAAGGGATTTAATTGAAAAATGGGTTTGATCAGTGGAATGAAAATAAGAAACATTCTCTAAACAATCGGTAAAATGATCTAAAAGATCAGGACTATGGGTTGTAATAATCACCTGAGTTTTTTGAGCCGCTTGTTTAATCCACTCGGCTAAAATTGGCATCCAGGCAACGTGCAATCCTAATTCCGGTTCATCAATCACTAACAAAGAAGGTAGCACGGGAGACTGTAATATTATTGCCCAACACAACATTCTAACTGTACCATCGGACATTTCATTGAGAAAAAAGGGTTCACTCAGGTTTTGAAAATGCCATTCTACAGTTAAAGATAAACGACCAGAACGGATTGGTCTAATTCGACGAGTTTTCGGTAGAATGGATTTCATTGCTAAATTCAGACTTTCCTCAAAATCAATATTTTGATTATATAAGTTATCCAAAACTAAAGCTAAGTTATCCCCTGATGGAGATAAGTAAATATCACTTTGTCCTAGTTTTGGCTCGGCGGTTCTAATTTGGTTTAAATCCATATTATTAGCATTATAAAAATGCCACTTTGAAACTAAATCAATTAATTCTCTCCTAATTCTATAAATCGGTGTATTTTCAGGAGGAGATTGACTATTTTCTAAGATTTTAGTAATTGATGATAAGCCCAAGGCTCTTGTAGGAATTTCGTCTAAAGTTTCAAAATGAGTTGGGTAAGGTTGACCGGGTTTATCATAAACAGATACAACTCCTTTACCTAATTCTTTATCATGTAATTTATAATAATAAAAAGGAGATCTTAATCCTTGAGGATTGAAATGATCATATAAATCTTCCCCCCCATATAAATATTCTTCTGAAACCGTCGCCCTAGTTTCTCGCCTATCAGTATAGAGTTGTAAGTCAAAAACTACGCTGTCTCTTTGAGGATTATTCGTCTGGGAAATTTGGGAAAAACAATAATAAAGATTAACTTTTGCTGGACTACTAACACGACTATCTAAAATTCTAGTACCGCCTATTTTAGAAATGGCATCTTCAAAACTACTCACACCCTGATTTTCTTCGGGAACATTAATTAAGCAATTTTTTAAGAATTTAAGACAACTAATAAAATTACTTTTTCCCGATCCATTTGGGCCGATAAATATATTAAGATTACTTAGATAAAATGGTTGTTCAGAACATAAATTTTTGTAGTTTTTGGTTGCCAAAAAATGCAACAACGGTTGATTCATAAAATATGAAAATAATTACTAAAAATTTAATATTATCATAAAATAAAAGAATATGCAATACTTAAACATACAAATCTATAAAAATCACGAGGATTTAACCTTGAGTATCAACAGCGAATATACCTTAAAAGAAGCCTTTAGTTGTTCCGGTGTAGGATTGCATACGGGAGTGATAACAACGGTTCGAGTTTTACCCGCAAACCTGGGGGAAGGACGTTATTTTGTGCGGGTTGATTTACCCGAAACTCCGATTATTCCGGCTCAATTAAAATCGGTATTATCCACCACTTTATCCACAGAATTAGGTCATGGAAAGGCAACAGTTAGAACCGTTGAACATTTGTTAGCCGCCTTAACGGGAATGGGAATTGATCATGCTCGCATCGAAATTGATGGCCCCGAAGTTCCCTTATTAGAGGGTTCGGCTCAAAATTGGGTAGAAGCGATCGCAACCGTTGGTCGTCAAACCCTCGAAGGTCAATCTCAAGAATTCAACAATTTTAAAATTACCCATCCCCTATCCGTACAGCAGGGAGATGGGTTTGTAGCGGCTTTTCCCGCATCAGAAACGCGATTTACCTATGGAATTGATTTTTCCGTTCCCGCCATTGGCAATCAATGGTATAGTTACACCGCTAACCCTGAAATTTTTGCTCAGGAAATTGCTCCGGCTCGAACCTTTACCCTGGAAGAACAGGTGGAACAGTTGCGCCAAGCGGGACTGATAAAAGGCGGGAGCCTTGATAATGCCATTGTCTGTGGACACTCAGGATGGTTAAATCCACCCTTAAGATATGCAAATGAACCCGTGCGTCATAAAATTTTAGACTTAGTAGGGGATTTGAGTTTATTGGGTGTTATCCCTCAAGCTCATTACTTGGCATACAAAGCAGGACATCATCTTCATGTTCAACTGGTTCAGGAAATTCATCAAGATCAGAAATTGACGGTTGAGTGTTAACCAGAACCCTAAACTTGAACAAAGATTGTGTCTTCTCAGTCCTTGACCCCTTTCCCCTGTGAACCCTATTATCACGGTTGATGATGACGAGATCTGACGTTACATTAAATTCATCGGATACGGATACGGCGTTGAACGGTGAAACCACTCAAACCGTATTCATGATTGAAGACATTCAAAATTTATTACCCCATCGCTATCCCTTTGCGTTGGTCGATCGCATTATTGAATATATCCCCGGTCAAAAAGCCGTTGGCTTAAAAAATGTCACCATTAACGAGCCCCATTTTCAAGGTCACTTCCCCGGACGTCCAATTATGCCGGGAGTGTTAATTGTGGAGGCGATGGCGCAGGTTGGAGGGGTGGTTTTAAAGCAACTTCCTGATCTCAAAGGCAGTCTATTTTTATTTGCAGGAATTGATAAATGCCGTTTCCGCCGTCCCGTTGTTCCAGGGGATCAATTAATTATGACCGCCGAATTATTGACCGTGAAACAACGCCGTTTTGGTAAAATGCAAGCTCGCGCTGAAGTCGATGGTAAACTGGCCTGTGAAGGAGAACTGATGTTCTCTCTTGTGGACTAAACCCTTATTCCTTATTAGGTTTTAACCGATTTTAATTTCCTATGACGACCTTAATTCACCCCACTGCTGTCATTCATCCTGGTGCACAACTCCATCCAACGGTTCAAGTTGGTGCTTATGCTGTCATTGGGGAGCACGTTAAGGTCGGTTCTGATACGGTAATTAGTTCCCATGTTGTGATTAATGGACGCACGGAAATTGGCGCGCGCAATCAAATTTTTCCGGGTGCGGTCATTGGTTCTGAACCTCAAGATCTCAAATATGATGGCTCTTTAAGTTTAGTTCAAATTGGGGATGATAATTTAATTCGGGAATATGTCACGATTAATCGGGCTACCAATGCTGGAGAAGCAACTATTATTGGCAATCAAAATTTATTAATGGCTTATGCTCATGTGGCTCATAATTGTGTGATTGAAGATCAGGTGGTGATTGCCAATTCTGTTGCTTTAGCAGGTCATGTTTATATTGAATCGAAAGCACGATTAAGCGGCGTTTTAGGGGTTCATCAATTTGTGCATATCGGACAATTAGCCATGATTGGAGGAATGACTCGGATTGATCGAGATGTGCCTCCCTTTATGTTAGTGGAAGGCAATCCTTCACGGGTGCGATCGCTCAATTTAGTCGGGTTAAAACGTGCTGGATTTACTTCAGAAGAATTTGGTTTATTGAAAAAGGCATTTCGTCTATTATATCGGTCTGATTATTCGTTTACTCAGGGATTAGAACAGTTATATTTATTACCCGATAATCCGTCGATTGAACATTTGCGTCAGTTTATTCGATGTTCTCAAACAGAACCCCAACGTCGGGGGGTAACTCCAGGGGGAAAACGTAAAATAACGGAAGATTAATCAATTAGGAGGTGAGTTATTAATGATTACAAATTTAAAACAGCTTTATGAAATTGATGATGCTCAATGGTTAGACGAAACTGTTAAATTAATTAAAAATCAAAATCTTGAATATCAGGGTGAGTCAAACCTAGAAAACCCACCCCTACTGTTCAACTTAAAGCATCAATTAACCCTTGAACTCGAACTTTAATTTCATCTCTAACTCGATGAAAAGTTTCTAACGGTTGTCCATCGGGATCATCTAATTGCCAATCTTCAAAAACTTCTCGAATTACCCAATCTTCCGGTAAATTTACACCACAACCACACAGAGAAATCACCGCATCATAATCTTCCGCTTGGAAATTACTTAAGGGATCAGAAGTTTGATTAGTAATATCAATCCCAATTTCATCCATCACTTGAATTGCTGTTGGATGAACCCGACTGGCTTCTAAACCGGAACTGGTAACAACTATCTTTCCTTCCCCTAATATTCTGGCAAATCCTTCAGCCATTTGAGAACGACAAGAATTTCTTTTACAAACAAACATTACTTTTTTCATGTTCAATCTCCTAATTGATCAAGGTTAAAAACTCAAAAAACGTAATTTTTTACAAATGATTCAACTGACTCATTGATTTAGACCTTTAAGCAACGAGGATCAAATAAGCTGGCTTTTTCCGGTTCTCTGGGAAACCAAAAGGCTGTTTTTTTACAAATTTCGACCAACATTAACATTACAGGAACCTCAATTAATACCCCCACAACCGTTGCTAAAGCCGCGCCAGAATTTAAACCAAATAAGGTTACGGCTGTGGCGATCGCAACTTCAAAATGATTACTCGCCCCAATTAATGCAGCAGGTGCGGCATCTTCATAGGACAGTTTCAATTTTAAAGCAGCCACATAGCTAATCAGAAAGATAAAATTGGTTTGGATGAATAACGGAACGGCAATCAACACAATATGCAAAGGATTATTAACAATTAATTCTCCTTTAAAAGCAAACAGTAAAACCAAAGTCATCAAGAGTGCAGAGATAGCAATGGGGCTTAAATAGTGCAGAAACTTTTGTTCAAACCATTGCTTACCCTTATTTTTTAAAATCCAATATCGGCTATACATTCCCGCAGCTAAAGGTAAGCCAACATAAATTAAAACCGATAGAAAAATTGTAGCCCAAGGAACCGTTAAATCATTTGCCGCGAGTAACCAACGCCCTAACGGTGCATATAAAAATAACATCGCTAAGGAATTAACTGCTACCATCACTAAGGTATGACCTTGATTGCCATAACACAGATAACCCCACATTAAAACCATCGCGGTACAGGGTGCAATTCCTAATAAAATCGTTCCCGCAATATAGGAATTTGCTAAGGAAACTTCCTGTCCTCGAATTAGTTCTGTTCCCGTAATGAAAGGACGAAATAACCAGCCTAAAAAGAATTGAGCAAACATTACCATTGTGAAAGGTTTAATTAACCAATTCACCACTAACGTTAGAAAGACGGGTTTGGGAGTGCGAAGGGCGTTAACTGCCTGGGTAAAATCAATTTTTACCATGATGGGATACATCATAAAAAACAGGCAAATTGCAATTGGAATTGAGACTTGATAGATGCTCATGGCATCTAAAGCAACAGCAACACCGGGAAATAATCGCCCTAAAATAATTCCTGCAATAATACAGAAAAAAACCCAAAGGGTAAGATATTTTTCAAAAAAACTCAGTCGCCCTCCAACCTGCACGGCTGATGATTTTAGATTCATTGAACCTCCTGAAAACCCTTAATACTGATGACGTCATGACGATTGATAGTCCTGACCTGCTAGAGACATTACCATTATTTCAAAAAATTTTGATATGTCAAGCAAAAAAGTGTTAAGAATCTAAGTTTGCTCTAAAAAAGATTCCCTTGATGGCGGTGAATGAGTAAGAATTAACTTGATTTAAACTTTAGTATTCTGCTCGTTTTGTTAACACTTGATCTAGGGTTAAGTTAAACTCAGATGTTCCCCCAAAGACTGTGCCAACTTTTGTTTTATGAAAGTTGCGATAGAGTTTGGTATAATCATCAGAGTCAAAAGGAATATAACCGACATTTTGAACGACTTTAGGTGCTTTTTGCATATAGAAATCCAGAAAATCATTCATTGCTGGGTTATTTTGAAGGGTAACGGCGTTAACATAAATAAATAAAGGGCGAGCTAGGGGTCGATATTTTTCAGCGTCCGTTGGATTTTGAGAAGGCATAATCGGCCCTGAACCCTTTTGGTTATCAATGGCTAATGCTTTTAACGCCTCTGATTTTTTCTGATAATAAGCATAACCAAAATAGCCTAATCCATTGGGATCATTAATGATAGCTTGTTCAAGAATTTCATCATCCTCACTGGCTTGATAATCCGTGCGACTAGCTCCTTCTGTTCCTACAATTGCTGCGGTAAAATAATCATAAGTTCCTGAATCTTTACCAGGGCCATAAAGATTAATGGGTTGGTTCGGCCAAGAGGGTCGAATTTGATTCCAAGTTGTAATTTTTCCTTCAGCTTCAGGTTGCCAAATCTTCTTTAACTCGGCAACTGTGATATCATTAGCCCAGGTATTTTTAGGATTAACTACAACGGTCAACGCATCAAAAGCAACAGGTAATTCCAGATAAGAAATATTATTTTTTTTACACACTTCAATCTCTTCTTTTAAAATGGGTCGAGAAGCATTATTAATGTCCGTTTCTCCAGCACAAAATTTTCTAAAGCCACCTCCTGTTCCTGAAAAATTAACTGTTACATCTATATCAGACGGACTCTGAGCATTGTAATCTTTAACAATTGTTTCAGTAATGGGATAAACGGTACTAGAACCATCAATCTGAATGGGTTTTGTCTGTTGGGTCTGACCTGGACTGCACGCCAAAAGCAGGGTAGAAGTCCCAACGGCTAAAGCTAAGGTTTTGAGAGAACTGGGCAATGGTAATAATCTGGAGTTCATAAAGGATATCCGATGATCGTTATTATATTATTAGGGATATCTTTATTATTTCAAATAAAATTGATATGTCAAGTTAAAAAAAGGTTAAGGGTCAGGAAGATGGTGTAAAAATGCTAGATTAAGCTGACTAAGATTAGAAAATCACAGTAAATTATTCCTTGACATTTTCTCCAAAAACCCAATCTTTAAATGATTGATTAAAACTTAGGTAACTGCCATAATTCCGGTTGAAATTCACTCAGAGAATTGAGAATTTGATCCGCTTCTTGATAAAGAGATTGATCCATATCGGATGCGGGAACAGCAACCACTGACATTCCTGCGGCTTTAGCGGCTGAAACTCCCGCTAAGGCATCTTCAAAGACTAAACAGTTTTCGGGTTTTGCCCCTAAACGTTGAGCAACTAATAGGAAAATATCGGGAGCAGGTTTACCATTTTTGAGTTCAGGATCATCCCCCCGAACAATTTCTTGAAATACAGAAAACCAGCCTTGATGACTTTGGGTTTTAGCCGTAAACGGACGAGTTCCTGAACTGGTCGCAACCGCTTGCGGAATGTTATGAAAAGCGAGATGTTGAGTCAGATGAACCGCTCCGTCTAAAGGCAAAACATGGGGGTATAATTCATAAATAATTGCGTCTTTTTGTTTTAGAAATTCTTCAACGCTGAGAGATAAATCTAACTCTTGAATCAGAAGTTTTGCTGAATCATGGGATTTTCTGCCCCTAACTTTGCAACTCAAACTATGTTCAATCGTTTTCCCATAACGGTGAGCAACGATTTGATTTACTCTAGCATGAAGGGGTTCTGTGTCTAACAGTAGACCATCTAGGTCGTAAATAACGTGAGTAATTTTTTTAAAGTTAGGCATTGGTGTATGGATAAAGCGTTAAAGTTATTATGAAGGAAATTGATCCATAAATCAAGTCTCAGGATAGGCAGAAATCCTAGAGATAGATTAAGGATAAAAATCAAGAAAAGTTGAACTTAACACTTTTCCCTTATGTTTTTAACAGCCAAGATTGATGACAAGTCCAGGACTGGTCAAGATGTCTTTGATAAAACCTTAATTCCCAATCTACTTGAGCTTGGGGATTAATTCTAATTTGAGCTAGATGTTTTAATTGTTCAGCGTGTTCGGGTTGAAATTCATAGGCTAAACTCAAATGCAGCCAAGTTTTTAATCGTAAGGCTTCAAGACGAGTGGGTGAATTTGCTAATTGAGCAAAATGAATCATTAGAGAGGGAATTCCTTCGGTTTTTAATTCTAAACCATACCAATGAGTTTGAAAGGTCATTTTGATGACATCAAGTTTAAGTGGTGTTTTGCTTAATTTTGCAGTATTATAAGCCGTTTCCAATGCTTGAATATACAAATTAATGGATGATATTTCATCGTTAAAAAATCCGGTTAAGGTACAATGGGGCATATAATTATGGGCTTCATTAAAGCCGCATAAATCTAAACTTTCTTGATAAAATGCTTGAATTTGTCCAGCTAATTCACCTTGAGGACAAGCATAAACAATAAATTGACTTGATGACATCATATTTTTGATTAAGCAACGTGTTTAAATTGAACGCCATCTAACTCGATAAAAACCGATTCAAATTCTATTTGCTTTTCTAATAATAGAAGCCAAACTCGCTGGGTATTGATTGAAAAGGGCGTATGGTATAACTTTAACATGATGAATGTGTCCTAAAATAAATTATAGAACTATTATAAACCCCTTGATGAAATTATTCTCATTAGTACCGGATTGTTATTAAAGTCTAGGGATCGGTAAAAAATTAGATAATTTGATGACAAGACGCTAACAGATGCTAAGATTATTAAAGACATCTTTATCAGTCTAACCCCCGACTCTTTATTTAATTGCTGATTTGGAATGACCCTTAATCCTGTCCCGATTCACCTTCAAGTTGCTGAACGAATTCGACACAATATTAAACAAGGAATTTATCGAGTTGGAGAGCAATTACCTCAAGAAAGTTTATTAAGTCAATGTTTTAATGTAAATCGTCATATTATCAGACGAGCGATCGCTTGTTTAAAAAGTGAAGGCGTGTTAAATACCGAACCAGGGCGAGGGATTTTTGTGACTAAGAAACCGATTATTTATCCTCTAGGGAAACGAGTCCGTTATAATGAAATCCTGATTAATCAAGGCTTAGAACCTAGTTTCCAATTGTTAAAATGTATAGAAATTAAAGCGGATCTTTTAGTAGCTAATCATTTAGAAATTCTCGTGGGAGAATCCGTTGCTTGGATTGAACGTTTAATGTTTGCCAATAATGTACCGATTTCTATTACAAGTAGCTATTTTCCCCTAGACTATTTTCCGAATTTGTTAGCCTATGAAGCCCAAATGTGGTCAATTTCTCGACTCCTGAGAGAAATCTATGGCTGTGATCATTTACGGCGGAATACGTGGATTTCTTCTCGCCTTGTTGATGCTGACGATGCTCAATTATTGCACATATCAACAACCAGTTCTATTTTACGAGTTGAATCAATTAATGTCGATCAACATAATCATATTATTGAGTATGGAATTACCCGCTTTCGAGGGGATCAAATCGAACTAGGTTTAGGATCTCAATGTTTTCCCCTATAACATTATCATATTAATATTAAGTTTATTTACAGTAATTTCCCAGCCTCAATCGGCGTACATCATAAAGGTTTTAAGTTAAATTTAAGTTAAAATAGTTTAATTTTGGGTAAAAATTAAAACTTGATCAACAAAAGATTATTTTTATTGAGAGAAAATAAAATTTGTAAAATTAATTTAAAATTAAGCTTTGGATTTTACACAAAACCCCCTTGACTTTGAGCCAGTTTTTATCTATGATTAAAACTTAATTGTTAAACAAACAAAACAATTAAAAGCAGAATAAGACCAGTACAATAAAGATTAGAACCCGTATATTTTTAAAATGGAAATCAATACTCATCCTCAAACCCAAACTTTAGGATATTGGGCTGTAAAAGCGATTCAAAAACATCTGGAAAAAGTCATAAGTCATGAATCTGATGTTTTAAAAGATGATGATCCTGAAGAACTCCATCAAATGCGGGTGGGAATGCGACGGTTACGTTCAGCGATTGTTGGCTTTGCTCCAGTTTTAGACTTACCCGAATCGGCTGAAGATGAAAAAATAGGTAAGATTGCGCGGCGTTTGGGGAAGTTACGAGATTTAGACGTATTATTAGAAACCTTACAAAACCATTATTATCCCCATTTACCGTCATCAGAACAAGAAATCCTAGATAAAATATTAATGAGTTGGGTGAAACAACGTCACAAAGCCTTTCGAGTTGTGGAATGGGTCTTAGACCATAAAACCTATAAAAACTTGAAAGAAGATTTACAAAATTGGATCAAAGAACCTTGTTTTACCCCTCTGGAAAAGCTACCCATTGATGAAGTTCTCCCCGATTTATTACTCCCCCAAATCAGTGAGTTATTCTTACATTCCGGTTGGCAAGTGGGTGAAGATCAAGTTAACCCTATTTCTTTGGAAACTTTAGAAGAAATTTTAAATAAACAAGGAAAATCTTTGCATAGCTTAAGAAAGCAAGTTAAACGAGTGCGTTATCAAATGAATTTATTTACGGATTTCTATTCTTCTACCTATTCTAACTATTTAGAAGATATAAAGGCGATTCAAGAGTGTTTAGGTGATATTCAAGATAGCCTGGTTTTAGGAGAAAAAATAGCTGAAGAAATACCCTTCAAAATTAACTCTAAACTCCCGACTTTTATGGGTTTATTAGCCCAAAATCGTTATGAATCTTGGCAAAAATGGGAACAATTTCAACGTCAGTATTTAAAGCCGGAAACTCGTTATCAATTTCGCTCAGAATTGCTGCATCCTGTTACAGAAACAGGAACCCATAAAGATGAGAAGGAGGAAGAATAACCTTCTTCTCATCTCTAAAAATAAATTTAAGGTTGAGTTTTAGGTGCAGTCGTCGGTTGGGTTGTTGGGGTTTTAACTTTAACAAAAATATCATAACGACTGGTGCGATCGTTTAGAATAGCCGTTGTTAATCCAATCGATTGAATCGCATCAATCCAGACCTTTTGCTGAGGAGGAAGTTGGGGTAATGATAAGGTTCTGACATTCGGATCAAACACTCGTTCAACATTCATAAAAAAGTTACCATTGTTGGGGTTAAGTCCCGTCGGGATACTTTGTTGAAATACCGGATTAGAGGTAATAGAAACCGAAGGTAAAGGAACAATTTGATCCGCAACTGCTCCCCCCAAAGTAATATAAGCTAAATTTCCGTCTAACCAACCCCGAGTTACCACAAATCCTCCAAAGGGAGAAACCCATTGCATTGCGGGTTGGTCTTTAATTTTAACTTCACTCACCTTAAATTTTTTATTCTTCATCACCTCATCTAATTGGGTAAAGGTTTTATCAGTTGCATTGCGATCAGACACTTTTACCATTAATACTAATCCCGCCACAAATCGTTCTAAAGCTCTGGGATTTGGAGTGGATGGAATTAAAGATAAAGCAAATTCTCCATTCATCCCCTTGAGAACATCCTTTTCTAATTCCAGTCCCGTTGAAGATTTAAAACTAGAACTCAAAACTTGAGGATTAAACGGTGCTATAGGATTAGCATTAGCACCTTGGGTATAATCTTCCCAAACTTGTTTTAAATTACTTCCAGAAACCATCATTAATGTATTTTCTGGAATTTGTTTGAGGATGGCTTGAGCTTTATTTTCAACGGTAAATTTTTTCTGACTATTGGGTCTTAACCAAGACACGGCTTTAAACCCAACCCCTTGAGATTCTAAACTAATATTAGTTGCTAATCCTTGATGTTGTTGAACTTGTTCTAAATTTTTTTCAGGAATGGGATTTCGAGAACGGTAGGATGCCACCGTTGTAGCAACGGGAATATTGAGATAAACTTGAGCAAAGGGATTTCCGGTTTTAATTGTATTCAAAGCCGTCGCATATCCTGGAGTTCTCGCTAAAGAACCTGAACCCCGATAGGTATCAATGGCGCGTTCTGTTGCATTCGGATCAGTTGTCACCACTAAGAAATCCTGTCCCAAAACCGCAATAGAATAATTTTGTTTGGGATTTCCTTGAGTTTCAATAATATCAATTCCTCGATAAGATCGTTGAGTAGTTTGACCTTGAGGTAAGGTTTTCGGTTGTGATAATAATTCTTTAGCTTTGGCGGGGTTAGCAATCGGAAATACCATCACCGTCGCTTGTTGATTTAAGGTTGTGGACGCTTCCGTACTGGGCGGGGTTCCTGATAGTAAACTAGAATTTGGTAAAAAGGCAATCATCACTTCTTTTCCGACCCAAGGCTGAATATCTTTCTGATAATCATAGCCATTTTCGGTTAATACCCGATTTTGCCAATCATTCAAGACTTGTTTTAATGTGGCTTGAGATTGGGGTGTACCATATTGCTTTAATTTGTCCCATTGTTGGCTATCTGTGGACAGAGATACAGCCACCATTGCTTCAGAAGGAACAACATTTGCACCGAGGGGAACACCTTCTAAAAATTTACGCGAAACTAAGGTATAGTAAGCGGCAATTCCACCCCCAACAAGCAGTACCGCAACTCCCACCGTTAAAATTAAATTAGGTTTTATTTTTTGCATGATCAATTAGCAACGATGGCTGTAGGTAACCAGTAAACAATAATGATTGAGTATCGAGGGAGATTTTAACCCAGGGGGTTGCACTTTGCAAATTTATCACTGGGTAGACGGGTTTTCATCTTGAGGATGGGAAAAACTATTAAACCAACCTCGTCGCCAGAAGAAAAAGAATAAGGCTAAAGCAATTATAAACATCAAGGTCAAACAGACCGGATAACCCCAATACCAATTGAGTTCAGGCATATTTAACGGGGAAGTATCGGGGTTAAAATTCATTCCGTATACCCCAGCCACAAAGGTTAGGGGAATAAAAATCGTTGAAATTACGGTGAGTAACTTCATAATTTCATTCATTTTATTGCTCATAGAAGACATATAAATTCCCATTAAATCGGAAGATAATTCTCGATAAGTTTCGACCATATCCCGCACTAAAATTGTATGATCATAACAATCTCGTAAGTAAACCCGAACCTCTGGACTAATTAAATCACTTCCATCTCGAATTAACACATTAATGGCTTCTCTTTGTGCCCAAATGGCTCGTCTGAGGGTAAATAAATCTCGACGAATACTATAAATTTTAGCTAGATTTTTAGGAACTGGATTAAAGACAACCTCGTCTTCTAATTCTTCTAAAATATCTCCATATTCTTCTAATACAGGGAAAAATCCATCAATAATGGCATCTAAAATCGCATAAGCTAAATAATCGACTCCTTGTTTGCGAATAATCCCTTGATTATAACGAATGCGATCGCGTACAGGTTGTAAACAATCATATTCTGCTTCTTCCTGTACCGTTAGCAAATAATTTTTTCCTAAAATAATACTAACTTGTTCTTTATGTAGCGGATCTTCACCGGGCTTAAGCGTTACCATCCAGGCAACAATCACCAGTTGACCATCATATTCTACCACTTTCGGACGTTGGGGAACATTCACCACATCTTCTAAGGCAATGGGATGTAAATTAAACACCTTCGCCATGCGTTCCCAAGTGTCTTGATTTCCTAACCCTAAAATATCTAACCAAGAAACAGAATAAGTATCTAAATAAGGCGCGCATTCTTCTGGTGTTGTTAATTTTAAACGAGTCGCCATCCCATCATTATAATCAATTAAAACCATTTCAGGTGGCGGATCATCCGCTTCCACATCTAAGGTTCCCGGTGGTGTACCCGGATCATCATAAAAATAATCTAAATTTGATTCTTCTTCCTCATCCTCATCTTTGACAGAATCAATCGCGGCTGTTGAAAATTTAATACTATGGGTCATAACCAGTTCCCCAAAATGTGAATTGAATGGGTTTACAAGTCAAAAAACTAATAATAGTTTATCAATTTTTTGTTAAAAAGTAGTACAAAAGAGCAAAGATTATTTACAGTTTAACAAAAGGTTATAAAAAAGTTCCGATGATTTTTTATAAAAGTTCAAATTCTCTTAAAGCCGGTAAAAAGTTTTTATTTTCATGGCTAGGACGGCTCAATTTAAATAAAGCAAATCGTTGTAATGGAGTTAAATTCTGCCAGTGTTTTAATGTGATCTCAACCGCCATTTCTTCGGCTTTTTGCTGCACAACATCCGGTAATTGAGTCGAATCTAACCAAACCGGATGATCATCAATCGGTAAATCTTTTAAAGGAATATTGGTATATTGTTCTGCTAATTGATATAATAAACTCCGATAGGTTTCCCTTTCTTCCGGTGTACTCATCGGATTTTCTACTAATTGTTGACGAACATCATGGGGAAATTTATTCCAATGTTCTAACTTCAACTTAACCCCACAGCTATCCAGTTTATACCGCACAACCATCGGAATACAATTCAAAGCCTTAACAAAATCCTGTTCAAATTCAAACAAATTATTCATATAGCAATTTTATTTGATCAGTTATCAAGTATCCGCATCATCAGTTATCAGTTATTCCC
>NZ_JADEWU010000073.1:0-30039 GCF_015207485.1 Planktothrix mougeotii LEGE 06226 | reverse complement strand
GCGGGGAGGGGGAGAAGAGGGGAGGGGGAGAAGAGGAAATCATTAACTTCTGACTCTCTCTGTGCGCTCTTTCTCTGGACTCTTTCTCTGGACTCTTTCTCTGGACTCTTTCTCTGGACTCTGCACGTTCTTCTTCTACAGCTTACATCCCTCATCTCCTTAGCCACTTAAGAGGGCTTCAATGAACTCGTAGCTGGAAAAGGGGCGCAAATCTTCGATACTTTCCCCAACTCCGATAAATCGAATCGGTAAGCCGAGTTGTTGGACAATCGCTAGGGCAACACCACCTTTAGCAGTTCCGTCGAGTTTTGTCAAGACCACCCCACTGAGTTGAGCAACTTCGGAAAAAACTTCCGCCTGTCGTAACCCATTTTGGCCCAAGGTAGAATCTAAGACTAATAATGATTGTATTTTGGCTTCTGGGGCGCGTTTATCAATCACTCGACGGATTTTATTGAGTTCCTCCATTAAATTCTTTTTATTTTGCAAGCGGCCGGCTGTATCAATAATTAATAATTCTGTATTGCGGGCTCTGGCTGCTTCAATAGCATCATAAACCACCGCCGCCGGATCGGTATTTTTTCCAGGGTTCGCCACGACTTCTACACCACTGCGATCGCCCCAAACTTTCACCTGATCAACGGCCGCCGCTCGAAAGGTATCTCCAGCAGCAATTAAACACCGATAATCGGATTTTTGGGCTAAATGGGCAATTTTGCCAATCGTTGTGGTTTTACCCGCCCCATTGACTCCGGTGACTAACCAAATATTTAAGGTATCTTTCTCTGGTGCAAAGGTAATGGGATACCCCTTTTCAAAGGGTTCTTCTAAAATCCCCCTTAAAATTTGTTTGAGATAAGCGATCGCTTGTTCTGGGGGTAAAGCTTCTTGGCGGAGTTTAGTTTGTAACGCTTCAATCACGCGATCCGTTGCGGCTACACCCACATCCGCTTGTAATAGCATCGATTCAATTTCATCAACAGCTTGTTGATTTAAGGGGCCTTGACCGACAATCGCTTTTAATTGGTTCAGTAAGTTGCGTCGCGTCCGTCCTAACGCTTTCCAGAGTTTCTGTAACCAGGTAATTTCTTCTAAAGCGACTTCATCGGGACGGCGACCTTGATCCGCTAACACCTGGGCCGACCACATAAACATCTCATCAAACACCATTCCCGCTTCCGTAGAGACGCGCCATGGCGCGTCTCTACCCGTTTCGTCGGGTTCTTCTTCCTCAATGGCGGTTTCTTTTAACCGTTCCACCCTGGCTTGACGTTCCGTAGCCGCTGTTGCCCAAAATGGCAAGGGTTCAGACGTTTCTAGGGTTTCTGGCTCCGTTGTATCGGTTTGAGGGGTGACAACGGGTTCGGGTACTTTTACGTCCGTTTCAGCTACTTCTACAGCCGTTTCAACATTCGCTTCCGCCTCTGGTGTTTCTGGGGTTAAAACCGTTGGTTCAACTTCCGGCTCTGTGATAGCTTCGGGTTCGGGTTCAGGTTCAGGTTCGGGTTCAGGCTCAGGTTCAGGTTCAGGTTCGGGTTCCTGTTGTTTTTGAATATTTTGATAAGCCGCTTTTGCCCACTGTAAATAATCTTCAGCAATTTGAGGTGCAGGTGGAGACGCGCTCGTCTCTACGGCTGTTTCAGTCGGTTTCTCTACCTTTTCAGGTTCAGATTTAACCTCTGGTTGTGACTCCTGAGTTTGATCCGTTTTTTCATTAAATTGACGACGAAACCAATTAAATACCATAGGATTTATTTAATATCAGTTATCAGTTATCAGTTATCAGTTATCAGTAGAGACGTGCCATGGCACGTCTGTACCAGTTCAGGGTTTTGAAAAATTCCCCTTAAATCATGATAGCTGTTGGCGGTTAACCCTCAACGGTTAACTCTGGAACAGTCGTTTTTAATTTATCGACAAATCGACGCAGAACGCCATTAATAAAGCGATAACTTTCTTCATCGCTGTAGCGTTTTGCCAGTTCAATCGCTTCATTAATTGCCACTTGTTCTTTTAAGTTTAAATACATTAATTCTGCAACGGCAATTCGTAAAATATCTCGATCAATACGGGCGAGTCGATTTAGTTGCCAATCTACCATAGCGTCGGTTAATAACTGATCAATTTCAGCTTTATGGCTATTGACTTGAATTAAAATATCAAGGGCATAATCCCGGACTTCTTGTTCATTTGCCAGTTGAACTAATTCCGGTAATTCCAGAGCGGTACTTAAGCGATTAATCGCACCTTGAACTAATTCAATGGCTTCATGAACCATTGAGCGTGCAATGTCTAAATCATTCGCCCGAATTTGGCTTCCTAAAAGGCGATCGCTACTGCGTTGTAACTCAGAAACAGCCGTTTCTAAAGATTCTTGACCTTCAGCCGTCAAGGTTCGGACAGCAGCAATTAAAACATCATGTAATTCTTGAGGTTCTAGGCGCTCTGAAGTGGCTGGGAGTTGACTAATTCCCAGTAAAGCGAGTTCACGAGCAGTACGACGAGCTTGCATAAGTTTAAGAATTTAAGAATAAGGAATAGGGAACCACAACATTAAAGAAGAATCCCTGAAAATTCAGGAAAAATTTAGAAGTTTTCACACTTTAATGAGTGTAAAAACTTGAAATTGGAATCACCACTTTAGTCTAGTCAAAAAAATAAGGGGTTATTGTTAGGGAATTTTCCCAAACCCTTCAACCTTTAAGGAGTCTAAACTCTAATCCCTTAATTTTCCCTAATCCCAACCCCCTCATCTTCTAGGACAACAGATTGCAATCTATTTTCGCTGGAAAGAAGGGGTTCTAATTGAGGATTAGGTTTAGGAGGAAGAGCTTTTACCGATGAGGATGTTGAATTAACAATCCCACCAGATACGATAATTTTAAACGCATCTTCTACCGAAAGGGTGAGGTTGAGTACCTCATGTTCTGGAACAATAGCATACCATCCACTGGTGGGGTTCGGGGTAGTGGGAATAAACACACTCACCATTTCCTCAGACAATTCTGACTGGATATCGCGGTTGACCGAGCCCGTTACAAAAGCCAGTGACCAAACTCCTCGACGGGGATATTCAACTAAAACCACACGACGAAATTTATCATTAGAATCTCGTAAAAGGGTTTCTAAAAGTTGTTTGAGAGTTTTGTAAACCGAACCCGCTAAGGGAATAGCTTGTAAGATTTTTTCGCTCACAGCCAAAAGCCACTGTCCGGCAATATTGCGAGCCATTAAACCGATAAATAATATCCCTAACAGGGGTACCGCCAACCCGACCAAAACATTAAGCAGGTTGACTAAAATCGGATGCAAACCATCAAAGGGATTAATTTGCTTAGGAATGCGGGTCAGAAACTCAATCACAGAACTGGAGATGGTGATGGTCAACCAAATCGTGGTTGCCAAAGGAATCACGACCAACAGACCTGCAATCAAGTCATTTTTTAAGTCCTGCTTCAAGCGTTGGAACACAGAGCGTCCACTCTCCTGTTTATCTAAGGGTCTGATACTTATTGTTAACGATTGTAAAGAATCATTGCAAGTACAAGCATTGTACCCAGGCTCCTCAACTCGGTCTGTACCACAAAACGGGTTCAAATCGATTTAAAAGGGTTGAGAGATAATTTATTTATTATGTCAGCTTTTGTATATTCTGAAACAAAAGTCGGTTTTCTCGTCAACTTCTGTGGCTTTCGGGTTTCAAAAGTCCTCCTCACCGTTGATTCATCCCGACACCGGACACCCAGATTCAACAACAAAAAACGCCCTCCTTTCGGAGAGCGTCTTTTGTTATCGTGGGTTAAAAATTAACCGTTGATAGAAGGAGCAACTAAAGCCACAGGAGTTGATTCACCCGATGCTAAATCTAAGGGGAAGTTATGGACGTTGCGTTCGTGCATGGCTTCAATCCCTAAGTTGGCACGGTTGATCACATCCGCCCAGGTATTGATCACGCGACCTTCTGAATCCAGTAAGGACTGGTTAAAGTTAAAACCATTCAGATTAAACGCGAAGCAAGCCACCGCCAGAGAGGCACACCAGATGCCAACTACAGGCCAAGCTCCCAATAAGAAGTGTAAGCTGCGGCTGTTGTTGAAACTGGCATATTGGAAGATTAAACGTCCAAAGTAACCGTGGGCTGCAACAATATTGTAGGTTTCTCCTTCTTGACCGAATTTGTAACCACAGTTTAAAGATTCGTTTTCGGTGGTTTCACGAACTAAAGAAGAAGTCACTAACGATCCGTGCATTGCACAGAATAAAGCACCACCAAAAATTCCCATTACACCCAACATATGTAAGGGGTGCATTAAAACGTTATGTTCGGCTTGCAGAACGAGCATAAAGTTAAATGTACCGGAAATTCCCAGGGGTAAACCATCGGAGAAAGAACCTTGACCGATGGAATAAATCAGCAACACCGCAGTTGCAGCCGCCACAGGAGCACTATAGGCAACGGCGATCCAAGGTCTCATTCCTAAGCGATAGGAGAGTTCCCACTCTCGACCCATGTAGCAAAAGATGCCGATCAGGAAGTGAAAGACAATCAATTGGTAAGGGCCACCGTTATAAAGCCATTCATCGACGTTAGCGGCTTCCCAGATGGGATAAAAGTGCAAACCAATTGCATTGGAACTCGGCACCACCGCAGCCGTGATGATGTTATTTCCGTAGAGCAGTGAACCCGATACAGGTTCGCGGATGCCGTCGATGTCAACGGGGGGTGCAGCAACGAAAGCTAGAACGAAACAGATGGTAGCAGTGAGCAGAGTTGGAATCATCAGAATCCCAAACCAACCCACATAGAGGCGGTTTTCGGTGCTGGTGATCCAGTTGCACAACCGATCCCATGGGTTTCCTTTTAACTGCTGTTGAATGGTTGTTGTCATTGGAGTTATGTATTGCGTATGTATTTTTCGAGGTTCGGTATCTCGTCACCTGGTTTTATAACCATATAGTCATATTACTCGACTATTGAAGATTTGTCGAGTTGTTTATATTAATATTTTCTTGTATAAAGTTTGTTTTATATTAGAAAAAGTAATATAATTGGTCGTCTGACCCCAAGTTAACTGAACAGGCAAGATGCCTGTTCCACACTATGCCATTTCTTCGAGTTCTTTACCTCGCGTTTCCTTGATGAGTAGGAGAACGAAAAATAGAGAAATCGCCGCCGCCGTTGCATATAAACCGTAAGCAAACCCTAACCCCACATCCTTAAGGGGCGGAAATGTTGTGGAAACAACGAAATTAGCGATCCATTGGGCTGTCGCTGCTACCGAAAGAGCGGCACCGCGAATCCGATTATTAAACATTTCTCCTAACATCACCCACACCACCGGGCCCCAAGAAAAGCCGAAACAAAAAACGTAGATATTCGCAGCGAATAGGGCAATGAGTCCAGCGTTTCCGGTTAAATTCGGATTTCCAGCCGCATCTAGGGGCGCACTTCCAAACACAGTCGCCAGAGTTCCTAACGTGATGGTCATGCCAATCGAACCCAGAATCAGTAACGGTTTGCGGCCAAACTTATCCACCACAGCAATAGCAACGAGGGTTGTAATAATATTGGTCACACTGGTAATTACCGTGATCCACAAAGAATCCTGTTCAGAAAAGCCCACAGCTTGCCACAACACACTGCTGTAATAGAAAATTACGTTAATTCCCACTAACTGTTGCAGCACTGATAACCCTGTTCCAATCCACACCACAGGTAATAGTCCGTGACGACCCATCAAATCTGATAATCGAGGCTTGGTTTCTCGCACCACCGAAGCCCGGATCTCCATCACTTTAGCTTGAGTATCTCCCCCAACCACTCGCGCTAAGATCACCTCAGCTTCTGCTTCTCGACCTTGAGCGACTAAATAACGGGGAGATTCAGGAATTTTCAGCGCTCCAATTCCGTAGAGGATAGCCGGAGGGATCTCTGTCCAAAACATCCAACGCCAAGCCGGAATATTAAACCAAAACGGGGCTTCGGCACTTCCAGCCCCTAACGCAATAAAATAGTCACAGAGTAACGCGGCAAAAATACCGATCACAATCGCAAGTTGTTGCAGAGAACCGAGGCGACCCCGCAGATGGGCTGGTGAGACTTCTGCAATATAAGCTGGAGCAATCACACTCGCCGCCCCAACGGCTAACCCGCCCACTAATCGCCAAACCATGAAATCCCAAATGGTGAATGCAATACCAGAGCCCACTGCACTCATTAAGAACAGTCCAGCAGCCGAGATCATGACTTTAATTCGTCCGTAGCGATCGGCGATCTGGCCTGCAAAGAAGGCTCCGACGGCTGACCCCAATAAGGCAGAAGAGACTGCCAGTCCGATTTGTGAACTATTGGCTTGAAACTCTTTCCCTAACGCTCCGACAGCACCATTAATGACGGCGGTATCAAAACCAAATAAGAAACCGCCAAGGGCTGCCACAATTGCCAGCATCAGTACATAATAAGCACTGGGTTGATTTAAAGCAGGAGGATGGTGAACCGTCATTTTTTTGTTAAGGTTCATTAATTTGTGGCTATAGAAATATTGTTTCAGTTCCACAGGTAGACGCACATCAATCTTTAGACTTATCTTTCTGAAACCTATCTTTTTCCTTTGATGAAGAAATATTAGCAATTCTCAGTGATACCCAACTTTGAGAAAATATTATTAACAATGCTTTTCTGGAAATGCGCTCTCATGGCTGGAAGAGTGCATTTTTATTGTGAATTTACCCTCAATTAAAGGGTTATTTTAAATTTAGGAAATGATTTAAGGCAAGAACGACTTTTGGGGGCCATCGTCTCACGGTTTTCACCCAATCAATATTTTTATATCGGGGATCAAGTCCAACTACAGCCACCCAATTACTTTCCGCTTCTCCGGGTTTTCCCCTATCCCATAAACAGGCGGTTAATGCGGCTCGCATATCGGCAAAATTGGGATATTTCCGCACTAAATTTTTCATGATTTTAATCGCTGCTTCTGGTTCTCCGACTTGATATAATGTTAAAGCATAATTGGCACGGGCAAAGGAATAGTTTTTATCTAAATCACTGGCGGTTTGATAATCTAAAAGAGCCTGTTCCCATTGTCCTAATCCCGCTTCAGCATTCCCTCGATTATTATAGGCGATCGCATCCTTGGGGTTTATTTCTAAGACTTTATTATAGTCGGCGATCGCTTTTTCCCATTCTCCTAATCCTTCATACGCTACTCCTCGGTTTAAATAGGAATCAGGAAAATCAGGTGCTAATTCTAGGGATTGATTATAATCAGAAATGGCTTCATTAAGTTTATGTTGACTAACTCTAACATTGCCTCGGTTACTCCACATCGCCGGATTTTCGGGATATTGATTAATAATTTCTGTCCAGTAGGTTTCTGCTTGAGCAAATTCACCCCCTTGAGTGGCTGTAAACGCTTGCTGAAGCATCGTATCCAAAGTTGAAGACAGGGGTAGATTTTCGGCCCCCAGAGGGGTGACATTTCCCCAAGTCAGGACGAGGATACTCAATAATAGAGTTAAAGTCAGACAGAATTGGCGAATTTTAGGCATGAACTGAAATAAGCAAGCTGAAATAACACTATTGTACTCAAAGGGGGGGTAAAATCCTGGCTTAGGGATGGGGTGGGCTGTGTTTACACACCCTATGAGGAATTTTATCCTGTTCAGTACCATCTTGTGAGACAATAAGATGTTAACTCTTAAATGAATAAAGGTTTAACAAGACAATATGGTCGCTAAAATTCAGTTTTCAAGAGGTATTGATGAAGATGCAATTCCTGATGTCCGCCTAACTCGTTCACGAGATGGGAGTCAAGGAACAGCAACATTTTATTTCCTCAATCCTAAAGCATTAGCGGATGATTCTACGGAAGAAATCACGGGAATGTATCTGATTGATGATGATGGGGAAATCGTAACCCGTGAGGTTAAAGCTAAGTTTATTAATGGAAAACCTACGGAAATTGAAGCGACTCATTTAATGAAATCTCCCGAAGAATGGGAGCGTTTCATGTTGTTTATGCAGCGTTATGCAGAAGCGAATGGGTTAGAATTTAGTAAATCCTAATTTCTCAGGAGTTAGAAGTTAAATTCTATAAGAAATAGAAAAAGTTTGGCTTCTAACTTCTCATCGGTGTTGTTCTGGATCTACAGTTTATGAATTCCAAGGTTCCTCATCCAGATATTTCTGAAATTCAGGTTAATTGTGCTGTAATTACGGTGAGTGATACTCGGACTTCAGAAACGGATAAAAGTGGTCAATTAATTCAGCAGTTTTTACAAAAGGAAAATTATCCTATTCTGCATTATCAAATTATTAAAGATGAACCGACGGAAATCACAAAATTATTAAAAACCCTGTGTCAAATTCCTGAACTGGATGCTTGTATTTTAAATGGGGGGACTGGAATTTCACCACGAGATACCACCTATGATGCCATAGAAAAATTATTAGAAAAAACCTTACCGGGTTTTGGGGAAATTTTTAGAACCTTAAGTTATGCTGAAATAGGCTCAAGGGCGATGGCTTCCCGTGCTGTTGCTGGAGTTTGTCAAGGAAAATTGATCTTTTCGGTTCCAGGGTCTTCTCATGCGGTGAAATTAGCAATGGAACAATTAATTATACCGGAATTATCCCATTTAGTTAAAGTCTTAAATCAATAGAAACCGGGTTGATAATTAACCTGATAAACTCAATTTTTGTGTCATGAGATGTTTTTCTTTTAACTTGTCTCTTAATTTCTGAACAGGTACTTGAGCGTGATTTTTTGTTTGAAAGTTAAGCGATCACTACCGATCTCTGTTCCTGTTATATTGTACGTTGGAAACTTTTTTATCTTTTTCGCCAGTAGCAATAGATGAACTTCTGTTCTGTTCCAAATGGGGTTTTGTGAGTTTCATTTGTGCTATCGACTAACTCAAAATCATTTCTAAACTGCTCATGCAGACTATCAAGACTATATCTGACAACCTCCAAACCACTGCAACGATTGGGGCCATCGAGAGCAAAAGTTGCTATAATCATGTGACCGCCCGGTTTAACGCAGTGCTTGACAGTATCCAGATAAAGCTGACGATCTTGAACGTCAGTCAGAAAGTGAAATACAGCGCGGTCATGCCAAATATCGTAGAAATGATGAGGTAAGTGGACTTGCCTGATGTCAGATTCTAACCAAGTCACAGAATTAGCACGAGAGCCGAGTCGTTTTTGCGCTACCTGAACTGCCTCTGCTGAAATGTCGAGAACTGTGACGGCACGAAAACCATCGGCAAGCAGGTCATCAACCAAAGTTGAAGTTCCACCCCCCACATCAATAATATACCCGGCTTTATCTACTTTAGTCCGCTTGATAAACTCAAGGGATAACTCCAAGTGTTTCTGAAACCAACTCACCTCAGTTGAGTTCTTTGTGGTGTAAACTTTTTGCCAATGTGCTTGGGTGTCCATTCTCTATTTATCGGTTCGCAATATTAATTTCTCCTCCAGTATAACAACAGGAAACGAAATTAAAAACAGAAAAATTAATGTGCTATCAAATACCAATTATCGAGATACAGGTTTAACCTGCTCTAAAAAGTGTTGTAATTCCTCCCCTTCAATCACTTCTGTTTCCAATACTTTTCGAGCAATTTCATCTAATAAGTCTCGATTGTAATTCAAAATCGCTAAAGCTTTTTGATGAGCATTATTAACAATATCTTTCACCTCATCATCAATGGCTTCTGCGGTTTTTTCACTCATGGGACGGCGAAGATTAGCATCAGCATTGCCTAAAAAATTATTAGCTTTGGCTTTTTCATAAGCTAAAGGCCCCAAAGCTTTACTCATGCCATAATTGAGTACCATTCTTTCGGCTAATTCCGTAGCCCGTTGTAGGTCATCCGATGCGCCATTGGTAACATTTCCAAAGATTAATTCTTCAGCAGCCCGTCCCCCTAATAACATAGCAATTTGTTCGCGGAATTCAATTTCATCCATTAAAAAACGGTCTTCCGTTGGCATTCTTAAGGTATATCCTAACGCTGACATTCCCCTCGGTACAATGGAAATTTTTGTTACCTTTCCCCCTCCCGGCATTAACGCCCCAACAATGGCATGACCGACTTCATGATAAGCCACAATTTTCTTCTCTTTTTCATTTAACACACGACTGCGTTTTTCTAACCCAGCAACCACCCGTTCAATGGCTTCATAAAAATCCTCTTGTTTCACGGTTTTTCGTTGATTTCTAGCCGCTAATAAGGCAGCTTCATTGACTAAATTTGCTAATTCTGCCCCTCCAAAACCCGGCGTTCTTGTTGCAACCGCGTGTAAATCAACATCCGTTTCTAATTTAACTTTTTTAACATAAATGTCTAAAACAGCTTTGCGTCCGGCTAAGTCGGGTCTGTCTACTAAAACCTGTCTATCAAAGCGTCCAGGACGTAATAATGCTGCGTCTAAAGCTTCGGGACGGTTAGTCGCGGCTAAGACAATTACTGTTGCATCTCCCATTCCAAACCCATCCATTTCTGTTAATAATTGGTTTAGGGTTTGTTCTCGTTCATCGCTACTCCCGCTTTGGAAACTGCCACTACTTCTGGATTTACCAATGGCATCTAATTCATCAATAAAAATAATACAAGGAGCTTTCTTTTTCGCCTGTTCAAATAAGTCTCGAACTCTCGCCGCTCCGGTTCCCACAAATAACTCAATAAATTCCGAACCAGATATACTAAAAAAGGGAACTCCGGCTTCTCCCGCTACGGCTTTTGCTAATAAGGTTTTTCCGGTTCCTGGGGGGCCGACTAATAACACACCTTTGGGAATTTTAGCTCCAATTTCGGTAAACCGTTGGGGATTTTTTAAGAAATCTACAATTTCTGCTAATTCGGTTTTGGCTTCGTCTACTCCGGCGACATCTGCAAAGGTAATATTATCCGTTTGACCTTTAACAAAAACTTTAGCTTTACTTTTATTAATCGATAATGATCCTTGGGGATCTCGTTTCATAAAATATTGAAACGCCACGACTAAAATTAAAGGGGGAATCACCCAATTTAAAATAACACTTAACCAACTTTGTTTCGGGGGTGGAGAAGCGGCAAATTCAACTCCTTTGGCTTCTAAACGTTTGGGAAGTTCTAAATCAAAAATCGGGGTGGTGGATAAGATGCTTTCAGGTTGATTATTGTCTGCTTTGATTTGGTAAAGGATTTCGTTTTCTCCGACTAAAACTTTTGAGACTTTACCATCTTCAATTTGTTGGATAAAAAAACTATAGGGAACTTTAGGAAAACGAGGACGAGTCAGTTGAGGAAACAACCAATTTCCGATTAAAATCACCCCGGCTGAGATTAATAAAATCTGGGCAACTTTTTGAGAACTGGGTAATTTAGGTCTTCTTTTAATACTCATAAAATTTTGTTCTGGTTTGCTCTGGTCGTTCTCGTTAACCTCGTTTCTAGGTAGAACCTAGAAATGCTAATAGGGTGGCTCTGCCACCCTTGTTCCAATCGGATAATCTGTTTAGAGACAGAGCCTCTGATGAGCATTCCCTAGTAGAACCAGGGAACGAGGGGGGTATAGATCAATTATGCAATCGCGGCGGGAATTTTACCGTCATACTTAACTTGATTTAACAAATGTTGCAAATCGTCCCCTTCAATGACTTCCGTTTGTAAGATTTGTTGGGCAATTTGCTCCATTAAATCTTTATTTTGATTCAGGATATGTAAAGCGGTTTGATGGGCTTGTTCAACCAGTTGTTTCACCTCATCATCAATGGCTTTTGCCGTTTCATCACTGACATAACGGCGAGGATTCATCATCATATTATCGCCGAGAAAATTGTTTTGTTGACCTTTTTCATAAGCCAAGGGCCCTAATACTTTACTCATGCCATAACTGGTAACCATCCGTTCAGCTAAATCCGTCGCCCGTTGTAAGTCATTGGTAGCCCCTGTGGTAATACTTCCAAACACAACTTCTTCGGCTGAACGTCCTCCTAATAAGGTGGCAATTTCGGCTTTCATTTCTTCTTCACTGAGTAAGAAACGGTCTTCGGTTGGCAGTTGTAAGGTATATCCTAATGCAGCCATTCCGCGCGGCACAATGGAGATTTTAGCGACTTTATTTTGACCGGAAACTACTGCGCCAACTATAGCATGACCGACTTCATGATAAGCCACAATTTTCTTCTCTTTTTCATTAAGAACACGGGATTTTTTTTCTAATCCCGCAATCACCCGTTCAATGGCTTCTGCAAAGTCCGCTTGACTGACGGTTTCCCGTTTATTTCGAGCCGCTAATAAGGCAGCTTCATTAACTAAATTGGCTAAATCTGCACCCGCAAAACCGGGGGTACGAGTAGCGATCGCTTTTAAGTCAACATCCGCCCCAATTTTTACTTTTTTAGCATAGATTTCTAAAATTAGTAACCGACCGGATAAATCAGGACGATCGACTAAAACTTGACGATCAAATCGACCGGGACGTAATAACGCTGGGTCTAAAGTTTCCGGGCGGTTAGTAGCGGCTAAAACGATCACCGTTGCTTGTCCAGCAGCAAACCCATCCATCTCGGTTAATAATTGGTTTAGGGTTTGTTCTCGTTCATCATTTCCCCCATACATTCCGCCACTGGAACGGGATTTTCCAATAGCATCTAATTCATCAATAAAGATAATACAAGGGGCTTTCTTTTGGGCTTGTTCAAATAAATCTCGAACTCGCGCCGCCCCTGCACCCACGAACAATTCCACGAATTCTGAACCCGAAATGCTAAAGAATGGAACACCCGCTTCTCCAGCTACGGCTTTTGCTAATAAGGTTTTTCCAGTTCCAGGAGGGCCGACTAATAACACCCCTTTGGGAATTCTTGCCCCAATTTGTAAAAATCGTTGGGGAGTCTTCAGAAATTCCACCACTTCTTCTAATTCGGTTTTGGCTTCTTCAACGCCTGCTACATCTTTAAAGGTGACTTTTGTAGCATCATTTTCTACATAAACTTTTGCTTTACTCTTACTAATGGAAAGTGCACCCTGTGGCCCTCCAATTCCTCCCCCTCGGCTTTGTAAGAATTGTCCGACAGCGAGCCAAATTCCCACAAAAATTAAGGGAGGAACTACCCAACCAATTAAACTAGAAAACCAAGTATTCTGAGGAGGAGGTGCAGCCGCAAATTCAACTCCTTTGGCTTCTAACCGTTTGGGTAAATCCAGATCAAAAATCGGAGTTGTTGATAGGATTTGTCCCTGTTTTTCCTGTTCTCCTTTCACTAAATAGCGAATTTGATCTTGACTGAGATAAACTTGAGAAACTTGCCCATCTTCCACTTGTTCAATAAATAAACTATAGGGAACACGAGGAATTTGTGGCCCGAATAATCCGGGTAATGTCAGGTTGGCAATTAAGAAGATTACACCCAACCAAAATAAAATGCTTCCGATGGGAAGATTTCGAGGAAATTTAGGTTTGTCTTTTACACTCATGGTATTTAATTAAAGGTTGACTCATTAAAGGCGTACAGTTTCAAATCAGAGAACGTTCATAATTTAGTTGATTTTAATGGACTTTTGGGATAAACCTCAGAAATAAATGTTCAGGCGACCGGGTAGAGATTCGGTTTAAGGTTGATACTAATCTCTTGTGCCTCCTGTCTGCTTTCATATTGGCATAATCCCATGTTTCTCTGTTCCTGTAAGGCTCTCCTCGATGATCTATAATTTTTACCATAGCGTGATTTCCCTAATCGGTGGGGTGAGGGCAGGCTCATCAAAGGATCGTTTTTTGGCACTTGACAAGAGTGAACACAGGATCATCTATTGGGCATGATTGTCCGTACAATTACTGTTGTAAAAATAGACTAATTATTGGGTTTTTATTAAAAATTACATCAATTTCTTGACTTAGATTTAATTTTGTATCAAATTAGAAGATAGGATTCTGGCTAGTCAGAGGAGATTAAAATGCCAACGATTAATTCAACGTGGGATGACTTAATCACCCAATGCGACGGACGATATTTGACCAATGCAGAACTCAAACCTCTGCATCAGTATGTTCAGACCTTAAATGCTCGAACTAAAACCTATGAAGTGTTACGGGCAAAATCAGCAGGTTTAATCAAACAAGCTCTGAAAAAATTCATGCTGTCTCATCCAGAAATCATGCAAAAGCATTCCAAACGCTGTGTTTATGATATGTCGATGACGATGTGTTTGATGTCTGTCGCTTTGTTACGCGATGACCCTCACTTTTTTAAGGAATCTTTAATGTTGTGGCTGGCTAATATTTTAGCCGCCCATGAGAAAAATACCCAGTGCCTTCAAGCTTATACCTATCTTCAAGAAACTCTACAAGAACAATTACCCAGTGTATGCAATCAGTTATTAAAACCTTATATGGACATTGTTTTAGAAGTCTTAGATACTCCCCCTAAACTGATGGCAAATGTTCAACGAAGCGGTGTTTAAAACGGATTGATTATTAATTTTTTTCAGGGTGTTCCTTCGTTTCCAGCCACAGGAATGAGATTTTCAATCCTCATACAATAGTAGGTAAATTCAGGCTAATTTGGAATATTAATGCACACAGGAGTTTAATTTATTTATGACGTTAACTCAACCTGTAACGACTCGTCATGATGCTTCCCCAGAAGAACGAGAATTTGTTTTAAAACAGATTTATCAACAAGTGTTAGAGCGGCAATTATATGAGTCTGAACGGAAGCACTTAGCTGATTTAGAAAAAGATTTTATTAAGGGAAAAATAGGGATTCGCCATTTCTTAAAAAGTTTAGCAGTTCGTCCGATTTATTTAGAGCTTTTTTATGAAAATAGCTCTAATATGAAATTTATTGAAAATGCCTGTAAACATTTTTTAGGACGAGCCCCAAAAAATAATGAAGAACTGCATGAATGGGATGATATTTTAGTTCGTCATGGGGTTGGCGCCCTGGTTTCAGAGTTAGTTGATTCTGAAGAATATCGGAAATCCTTTGGTTATTTTACCATCCCCTACTGGCATGAACATCGTTATGAATCCGCCAGTGAATATATCGAAAATGAAAAGCTCGGTCATGAACACGCCGGACAAAGAGGGTGGGCAATTCCGACCCATTATCAACATGAATTACACATCGACTGTGATGGGGGAACTTGTGTTCGAGAGGAGGATAAATTTAAAGTTCAACAGGTATCACCTATTGAGGAAGTTTTAGATTTATCCACCGATACCAAAATGACACCTAAGCATATTCAACGGCTATCTCTGTGTGTCAAAGAAATTACAGAAATTCTGTCATTATATCCTCAACCTGTCACTCCCAAAGAGATTGAAACTGACCTTCAACAAAAGGTCTTGGAGTATGTTAGTATCACTAACGCTAATTTACTCTTTAAAAATTAACAATAGGGTGGGCTTTGACCCACCTTGGATGATGATTAAAATTCTGCAACTAGCGATCGCATCCATTTAATCAGATTTTCAATCAGTTGCGGATCTTGGGGTGAAAATTGTTGAAATTGATCAATCGGTTGATTTGTGATCAAAGCGATCGCACCTGCAAAAGTCTTAAGTTGATTGATAAAAATTTCACTAAATTTTTGGGGATTTTCTGATAAAGATTGACTATCATAAAACACTAAAACAACCGTGCGATCGCTTTTTAATAAATCCCAATACGCTTGTAATTCTATCATGGTTTTTGGCGTTCCCTCTGCATAGGTCAGACACCCACCTTTTACCATTTCTGTATAAATTTTACTGCTGGGATTATCAGGATCAATAAAAGTATTGCTATCAATCAAAATTGGCAGTATACTAGCGTTCAGATTCGGTTCAGTTTGTATTGAATTCGTCAAACTTTGAGCTAGATTTTGCAAAATTAATTTTTGCATTTCTATATTAACCTTAATTCCAGTTATTTCTAACATCTCTGGATGGGTAGTTATGGGTTGACGATGCCAAGCTTGATAGAATTCAGCATAGCTCATATTTTGAGCGCAATTCCAAAGCACTTCTTGAATTTCAAGGTCATCATCAAGACTGAAAAAATGATATTTACGGCTGGATAGATAATATTTTGAAGTAGAAATAACTTCAGGATAAACTTGGTTGCTGCAAATCTTGATTAATGCTTCTTTTAAAAAATAGTCGATTTCTTGGTCTAGGCGAATCATAGATAGTAAAGTATTGATGATTTCTAGGTTAATACAACCCATTTGCGTTAAATTGTTTACAGCATCAATACGATTTAGTTCATCTTCATTCTGATCTTGTGAAACAGCCATCAAAATTTCCACAGCTTTTAAGTTACCTGGATCAATTTTTCCTAATTGTATTGCAGTATTAAAACAAGTTTTACTATCATTTGTATTAATGATTTCTTCGGTCAAAACTTCAACGGCTATTGGGTTACTGCTATTTTTACCCACTTCTCCTAATAGATTGATCACAAATTCTTTCTTCTTATCATCTTGACTATTGCGAAGAATTTGGCTGAGGGGTTCAATTACCTGCGGATATTGAATTAAATAATCTTTCAAAATTTCATAGTTAGAAAAATCTCGCTCTTCCGTGTCTAAAGTCCAGAAATCATCGGTTTCTTTTGGTGCTTCTTTAGGGCAATATTTATCAACTAAAATTTTAACAGCCCTGAAAGTTTGATGATTAATCTTAATACTTAATTTTGCAGTTTCCTCTTGAATCCATGAGTCTTGACTTTGATTCATCAATTCTGTTAGGGTTGCTATAGCCTCAGCGCGTTTAATATCAAATTCAATTAACTTTTCAGCCACATCATAACGAAGTTCCTCATTTTGGCTATTTTCCATTAAGTTAGTAAGAATTTCAATAGCCACAGAATCATCCGAGTTAAATTCTAATCGTTTTAAAGCGACTTGAAATTGCTTGGATTCTGAAGGATTAGAGTTAATAAAATTAATTAGGTCTTCATCACTGATTGGATCATCATTTTGTTCATCAGAACTTCTGGCTGCATAATCAGGATCAATTTTTTCCAAAAGTTTAATTAACCGAAAACGTCCAGATTCTGTGATATTTTCCAGAGTCAAAAGATTCTGGATAAAATCAATCATAATAGAGTTTCGATAACCAAACTGTTCTAAAACTGACAGCAATCCATCAAATATTTCTTGTTTACGCCCTCGTTGTGAATTTTTAATTCCCTCTCTAAAGCGTTCGAGTTCATCATTGTATGCAGGAAGACGAGAAAAACTTTCGTGAAGATCTGTTGATAGATTATCTTCTATTTGTTTTACTTCTGTCTCAAGTTGTTTCGTTGTTTGTTCATAAAGCTCTATATAAATTTTCTCCATGAAATTTAATAAATCTTTAATAGAACTAGGGGCTAATTTTCTGAGAGTTTTCAAGTAAGGAAGTAAAGTATATTTAAAAAAATCTCTATTGTTTTTATTATTTTCTAAATCTCTTTTTAACCATCTTATAAAAACATCATGCTCAGGATCAACCTTTCCTAAACTATAGGTGATATCAGCAAGAATACTTGATAATTGTTCTGCTTTTTTTGGGTTATTTTTTTGAACCTGTAAATTTTCTAAACCTTTTTCAAGTAAAGCATGAACTGTATAAATATAATCGGTTTCTTGCAATAATGAACGGGCTGATTTTTCTAGCCAATAGGGATAAGATTGCCATTTATTATTGTTAGAATCCCAAGAACAAAACCCATAGTTAACAAGTTGATCAAATAGGTTTTCTGCTTGACTAAAATTCTTAAATTCTGCCACTCCCAAAGCTGCAATAAAGTGAGCTTGAAACCGATAATAATTGTCACAATTATCTTGAAATACTATTAATTTTTGGAGAAATTCTTCTTTCTGAGGGGTAGCAATATCTTCACGACCTAACCACAAGAGAAATACCTCTTTCCACTGCTTTTCAAAAATTCGATAGTTTTTACCTGAAATCGGTTGAGGATTTTGATTGTTATGTTCACGGGGTAAGAAATAATCCCAATCTTCAATTGCTAAAGCTGCAAAATATTCCTCAAAGGTGGGATGATAAAACGCATAGACTTTTTCCCCTGGATTTTCTGACGCTACACCCACCCGATTTAACCATCCTAAAGTTAAAGCTAAATCAAACAACTCTGGGTCAATCTGATTAAAGATTTGTCGCACAAAACTTTCTCGTAAGCGAAAGCGAGATTGAAATTGATCAATTGCTGTTAAGGCTAATTTTCCTAAAGCAGAATTCAATTTTTGTCTTTGCTGATAAGTTGTGCGGGTTTTATTCCACTCATAATGTACTTCGACAAATTGACGATAAAGTTCGGCTTTAGTTTCGGGTAAATTTCCTTCCTCCTTTTGCCAAGTCCAACATAATAACACTAACCGCAGGGGATTTTTAACTAAATCACAAATCCGTTCTTTTCCAGCTTGATTTAAAGCGGTGTCTAATTTTTCTCCCCGTTTAGGATTAATCCCTTGGAAAAAATTTTCAATAAAATTATGAATTTGCTCTCGATTAAAATTTAAGTTTCGATAAATATCAAACTGGAAATTATAAAGTTCATTGCGGTTTGCTTCCCACAGGTTTAACCGACAAGTCAACACAATCCGCGCATTTTTAATCCAACCTTCTTTTAATTGGGTTGCGAGGGTTTGTAAGGGATAATCAACCCCCATTTCATCAACCCCATCTAATAATAGCCAAATTTTACCGTCTTTTAAACTTTTATTAAAAGCATCTTTTATTTTTTGAGGAGGATTTTCCAAGTCTTGGGTTGCATCCCTTAACCAATCTTCTAAAATATACTCTCGCAGGGATCTTTTTCCTAAGTCAGCTAAAGAAACCCAAACGGGAATTTCATCGGTTTCTACTAATATCCATTCGGCAATTTTTTGTAATAAAATTGTTTTTCCTGCGCCCGGTTCGCCAATAATTGCAATTCGTTTTCCTTTACTTTTACTTTTTCCTTGTCCTAAAATTTCTTCAAAGAACGTATCTGAACTAATGGGAGTAATCTTTTCTTGATAAATTTCGCTTCCTTGTTCGGGTGAACCTTGATTTTTATCCCGTTTAGGTCGTTGTTGACGTTCTATTAATCCTAAAGGAACATAAATGTCTTCTCGTTCAAATTCTAAACCGTCTCCTCCGGTTACAATATTAGAGGTCATCCGGCTATATTGCTCATAATCTGTGACAGTAGACCATGCTTTTTTAAATAAAGCATAACCAAAATCAAAATTTTCAGCAAATTCAGGATCGTTAGCTTTTAATTCTTCCAAGTGTTGGCGAAAGTCACTCATCGTTATTTGGACTCCTTTCTTTTCAAGTAATCTTTTCTACGCTGTTTAGCTAATTTTTTTTCTGGTAAGGGTGTTTCTCCTGTTTTTTTAGCAAACCCATTTGTCAAAATCATTAAATTATTCGGTTCTAAAAAATATATAAACCTAAATCCATTTGCCCCGACTTTGATTTCCCATAGATTATTGATTAACGGTTTCAAAAATTTACCGGAAACCACCTCGTCGTCCTCAATTATACCAAAAACATAGAAAATCTTATCTTGTTGTTTTGGAGAAAGAGAATCAATAAACTTTTGAACTGGACAATTACCGGAGGCGGTTTTGTAATAGTTAATTTCTCGCATTCATAGGCTGTAACTCCTTGAGAGCATCTTATCAGCTTAAGGTTCAGGTTGTCTAGTTACCTGTAACAAATTATAGCACTTTTTTGAAACATGGACTCCTAAAACCTGGTTTCTTTAAGAAACTGGGTTTTTAATGGCCATTGTTGTTGTTTTGGTGCGTGCGCTTTGCTTACGCACCCTACGAAGATTGTTATATAATTAATATATTGTTTTGTTTGGGGATGTTATGGAAATCAAGAAATATCTTCATGCTGCTATTTTAGTGTCTGATTTAGAACAATCTGAACAATTTTATGGTCAAGTCTTAGGATTAGAAAAAGTTGAACGTCTGTTAAATTTTCCGGGGATTTGGTATCAAGTTGGTGAGTTTCAAATTCATTTAATTCAAGCTCAAACTGTAATTAACGATCAAGTTAATAATCAGAAATGGGGACGAAATCGACATTTGGCTTTTGCTGTTGAAGATTTAGAAACTGCGAAACAACAGTTAATGACTTATAATTGTTCTTTTCAAATGAGTGCTTCCGGTCGCGCTGCCCTGTTTACACAAGATCCTGATGGTAATATAATTGAATTAAATGAAGCATGAAAATCATTGCTTATTGTTATACTGATCCGTTGTTTGAACAACCCCCAGATCGGATAATTTGGGGATGGGAAGTGGATCGGGTTTATCAAGATTTAGGCGAAAGAGAAGAACTAGAACAATTATTGAAAGATTGTGATTTAGAACCCCCAGAATATTTATTAATTCGACGGTTAGAAGAGTTGGGAGATTCGGTTTTAGAAGTGAGCGATCGCTTACAAAAGTTAGAATCATTTCAAATTAATATTATTGCAATAGAATCCGATTTAAACCCCTCTGAAACTCCTATTAATCGGAGTGATTTAATGCAATTATTTATAGAAATTCAAAATCGCCAACGCAGTCGTCGCATTCGTCAAGGACACGCTAAAAACAGAATTAAAGCCTTACCACCACCGGGTAAAGCACCTTATGGATATCGACGAGGAAAAGACCGTTATATTTTAGATCGCAGCGTTTCTCCGATTGTTAAAGAGTTTTTTGATCGATTTTTAATTTATGGGTCTTTGCGAGGAGCGGTGCGCTATTTAGAAAAACGATATGGTAAAAAAATATCCGTCACAACGGGACGACGATGGTTAACAAACCCGGTTTATCGAGGGGATTTAGAATATAAAAATGGGGAGATTATTTCTAATACCCATATTCCGATTATATCACGGGATGAAGGTGCTCAGGTGGATCGATTATTGCGCCGAAATCAACGCCTTCCCCCCCGAACTGCGAGTGCACCGCGTTCTTTAGCAGGGTTAGTTGTTTGTGGAGAATGTCAATCTTCCCTGACGGTTTCACGAGTTACAACCTATCGTAAAGATCAAGAATATTTATATTTACGTCCTACAAATTGTCCGCGAAATCCTAAGTGTAAAGCTTTATCTTATCAAACAGGATTAGAGTTAACTATTGAACGAATTTGTCAAGATTTACCAGAGGCGGTTGCTGAGTTAAATTTACCTGATTTACAAATTGTTAAACAAGGTATGATTCAGGAGATTAACCAAAAACAGGAGATTTTGTTACAAATTCCTGATTTATTAACTTCGGGAATATTAGATTTAGAAACAGCAGAGTTAAGAACTTATAAATTGCGGACAGAAATTGCTCAATTACAAGGAAAATTAGCCCAACTTCCGCCAGTTAATTTAAAAGAAACGGCGCAAGCGGTTTGTATTCCGCAGTTTTGGTTGGATTTATCGGAAACTGAAAGGAGGTTTTATTTTCGAGAGTTTATTCAAAAAATTGAGATTATTCGAGATGGGGATCATTGGGAGTTAAAGCTAATCTTTATTTTTTAATTAAACTTTAACACAATATTGATTCCGACCTTTTTGTTTTGCTTCATAAAGGGCTTGATCAGCAATTTCTAATAACTGTTCAGGAGAAGTATTCGGCTGGGGAATTTGATAAGAAATCCCGATACTGACCGTTACAATAGAACTCACCCTTGAATACTCATGATTAATTTTAAGCCGTTGGACTTCTTGATGAATGGTTTTTGCGACTTTCAGAGCCCCTTGTAAATCCTTATTGGGAAGAATAATGGCAAATTCTTCTCCACCATAGCGAGCTACTAAATCTGTAGAATTATTAATAGATCGATCTAAGGCTTGGGCGACTAATTTCAAGCAAATATCTCCGGCGGGATGTCCATAATGATCATTATAATTTTTAAAATAATCTAAATCACAAAGCAGTAAAGCTAAGGGTTGTTGTTCCTCGATCATTTGTTTCCAAACTTGATCGAAATATTCATCAAAATGTCGGCGGTTAGCCAAACTGGTTAAACTATCACAAGAGGCTAAATTTTGCAATTGACGATTAACAGTTTGTAAAGTTTCCTCGGCTTTTTGACGAGTTTGAATTTCGTTTTGTAATTGATTATTTTGTTGTAATAATTTTTGATTTTGTGCCATTAGTTGTTGTTTTAATTGGCAAATTGTTAACTGATTTTTGACCCGTGCCAAGACTTCATCAACTTTGAACGGTTTAGTAATATAGTCTACCCCTCCGATAGAAAACGCTTTGATAATATCTTCAACTTGATTCAGCGCACTAATAAAAATAATAGGAATTTCATCGGTGTCTGGAGAGGATTTTAGCTGATGACATAACTCATATCCTGTCACCTGGGGCATTCTAATATCAAGTAAAATTAAATCGGGTTTTAAAGCGGTAATGGCGATCATTGCCATGTCAGCATTTAAGGCTTTGCGGACATAATATCCCTGTTGAGTTAACAACGCTGACAAAACCCGAATATTATCCGGTTCATCATCGATGATGAGTAAATTTCCCGGAGTTGAAAAAGTTTCATCTTGTTCCATAATTTACCATTGGGGAGTTAATGAAAGCAATTTAATTAATTGTTCTCCGGGTAACGGTTTAGAAAATAAATATCCCTGCCCAAATCCACAATTTAATTCTTTAAGGATGGCTAATTGTTCAGGTAATTCAATCCCTTCAGCAACCACACTCATATTCATGGTTTTAGCTAAACTAATAATCACAGGAATTAAGCCAACATTTTCCGATTCTAAGTTAAGACGTTGAACAAAGGATTTATCAACTTTTAGGGTGTCAACCGGAAAAGAATGGAGATAACTTAGGGAAGAATAACCGGTTCCAAAATCATCAATACTAATTAAAATACGACGTTTTCTGAGTTCTTTGAGAATGATAGCTACATCCTTATCATTCTCCATAATCGCACTTTCGGTAATTTCCAATTTTAAACAATCGGGATCAAGTTGACTTTGTTCTAACACTTGATCAATTTGTTCTAATAAATTGGGTTGAGCAAACTGTTTAACGGATAAATTAACACTGACAAATAAACGGGAATCCACTAAATTTTGTTTTTGCCAAATTCGCAGTTGATGACAGGCTTCAAATAAAACCCAATAGCCAATGGGAGTAATTAAACCTGTTTCTTCAGCAATGGGAATAAATAGACCGGGCGGAACTAAACCCCGTTCAGGATGACGCCATCGAACTAAGGCTTCAAATCCAGCAATTTTTCCAGTATTTAAATCAACAATCGGTTGATAATAAACGACTAACTCTTGTTGTTCCAGACCCCGACGTAAATCGGTTTCTAACTGTAATCGCTCCAAAGCTGCTGCGTGCATCACCGGATCAAAGATATGATATTGTCCTTTTCCTAATGCTTTAGCTCGATACATAGCTGTGTCTGCATCACGCAGTAAATGTTCCGGTTCATTATAGTCTGAATGACCGATTACAATCCCAATACTGGCATTAATAAAAACTTCATGTCGTTCTAAATGAAAAGGTTTAGAAAAAGACTCTAAAATCTGATCGGCTAATTCAATAACATGGGGAAAGTCGGGAATTTCTGTTAATAAAATCGCAAATTCGTCTCCTCCTAGACGGGCTAATGTATTCTGGGGTTTAATATAACTGTTGAGACGACGAGCAATTAAAATCAAGAGTTCATCCCCGACTAAATGTCCCAAAGAATCATTCACAACTTTAAAGCGATCGCAATCTAAAAATAACACCGCAAATTGATAATTAGGGTCAGCTTTAGATCGTTGAATGGATTGGTGTAAATCCGTCATTAATAATGCCCGGTTGGGTAAACCTGTTAGGGCATCATGGAGGGCCATTTTTAATAATTTAGCATTGGCTTCTTCAAGTTGCTGAGTCCGTTCCTTTACCCGTGCTTCTAATTCTGCATTTAAAACCCGAATTTCCAATTCTGCGGATCGTAATGCTAATTGATTCTGAACTCGTGCTAAAACTTCTTCAAATTGGAAGGGTTTAGTAATATAGTCTACTCCACCGACTTGAAAGCCTTTGACTTTATCGAGAACATCATCCAAAGCACTTAAAAAGATTACTGGAATTTCTGCGGTTTTAGCATTAGCTTTGAGATTCTGACAAACCTCATAACCATCCATTTCTGGCATCATAATATCCAGCAGAATTAAATCAGGAGCAACGGTTTGAGCCGCCGTTAATGCCATCGCACCATTTAAAGCTTTGCGTACATTGTATCCTTGACGAGTGAGCATTCGGGACAATAAATGGAGGTTGTCCGGTGTATCATCAACGATGAGAATATCTTCAGTTTTTGTTAAATCCAGGTTGTAATGATTCATTTCAATTGGCAACAGATAAGATAGGGTATAGATTGAGGTCATTCCCAATCACTACAGGTTGGAATAAAGACCTATTCTGATTGTTAATGGGTGTACTGGGTAAAGTTTCTCCGCCGGGGATGCGGGTATTAGGTAAAGTGGCTTACCTCATAAAACTGAACTGTCTCAATTCCATGAAATACAAGCCCTAATTATAACATTTTGTTAGAGCTTTACTCAATTCCTGTGGGTTTCATGTCCTGAACATTTGTGTCAAGGTTTTTGAAAAAAATTAAAGTGGAAGGGGGTCTTGTTGCTGTTCTTTTTTCAGATCTTGTTGTTGAATTTTAGGCAATTTGAATAGGACACCCACTAAAAACCAATAATAAACAGCCACTGGATCGGTATCGAGAGGATACCAATAGGGATTATAGCTAATTAAAGCAATAAAAATCCAAAATGTAATTCCATAACCCCATAAACTATGATCGATTAATTGATGATAGGATTTAAACCCTAAAATCGTAATGGTTGTCACCAAAAATAAAAAAGCAGCAACTCCAAAGGGGCCTATTTCATAGTACAATTTAGGATAATAAGCTTCAATTAATCGCGTTTTTCCTAATCCTCTGGCTGCGGTTGTTGCTTGTCCTAAACCATTGCCTAAAAAACCGCGATGGGCTTTCAAACTCAAATTCGCTTGTTTCGTTAAAAACACCGCCGGGGGATCAGCATTCCAACGTCCAATCAAGCTATCAACTCGTTCAGACATGACCTCTGGTGCGAAAATTGATGTCGCGAGAATTAAAGCCACCAACCCTACAACAATCACTAATAAGCGCTTAACCCGTGAGATATGACTGGTCGCCACTAGCAACAAAATCACAATGGATGGAACTGCTAACAAAGCTGTTCTTTGACCACAAATAATGGCATTGAGCATCACTAATGATAATGCCGCTAAACCCGTTAAACGCCACTTAAATTTGGGATCACTAAAGGCTGTTGCAAAACCAAAAAACGTGCTGGATACTAAAAACCAAGACCAATGCCAAGGTGCAACAAAGGTTCCGGGTAAACGAATAAAGTTTTCCGATGGGAAATACCCTAATGCGCCTCCCACAAAACACTTACGCTGCACATTTGCTCTCAATAATAAATGTTCAGGTAAACCGCTATTATCCGAACAATACCCCGTTATTATTAAGATAAATTGAATAAATCCTAAAAGGCAACAAATTAGGATTAAAACAACTTGCAAACGAGTTAAAAATTGTAGGTCTTTGCGAGTCCGAATTAAATAATAAGCCCCGGTAATCAGAGGAATATATCCCAGTAAAACTTTTAAGCCGAAGAGTCCCACTGCAAAGGGTTGGTTATCGACCGTAGCGTGTCGTTGTTGAACACCATTAACGGCGAAGAGAGTAACAAGGGCAATGGTGAACAAAATTAACAGGGGAATTCTAAGTTGAGGCGGAACAATAAGCGGTAACTTTTTTTGTCTTAATTCAACAATTAAACCGATTAAAGCTGGGATATAAAATCCATCTTTTGCTAAATGGAAAATAAAATGATCGTTGCCAACCCAATAAGAAATTGTCCCCGCAAAGGGTAAATAAATTAAAAAAGCCCATAACCCTTGACGGGGATATCGATAACATAAAACCAGAATCATTAGAGCAATACTGCTCAAGATTGTGGTAGTTACAGAAACCCCATTCGCAAATAGCAAGAGTCCTATCAATAAAGCGACACTAGCGACTATTGCTAAGAACCGCCAGAAATTGGTTTTTTTAGGGGAAGGCGGTTCAAGATCAATCACCGGGTATTCAAAACTGTTAAGAGCAGGGTCAGGATGACTCTGGTGTTCTGATTGTTGGGGTTGATCAGGGAAGTTGGACATTAGAATAGGTTATTGCCAACGTTGAGGAATATTGACTTCCCAAAGTTCCTGTACACGCTGTTGTTGAGGAGAGGGAAGTCGTTCAAAGGCTTGCATAATTTCCCAATGAGTATAATTAACAATCAAAGCTGTCAATTCACTCAAGGTTTCAGCTTTTAATAAAGCCGATTGCAACAATTGATGCTCGATGATGTCGAAGTTGAGGGTTTGTTCTGAAGATAAAAGTTCGATTGCCATCGTGTTCCAAAAAACAGAGCGTTACCAACTGTTGAGGGAATAAATAATCTGAATTTCTACAGGCTGGAAAGGATTATTCCCACTATAGCACCCCCAAGAAGGGTAAATGTTACCAGGGAACTGATTCCAAACCCCAGCATCCGTTTCTCAGGGGCTTGGTAATATCCCCAAGCAAATAAAATTCGTCCGATGACCCAAACTGCACCTAAACCAGCCGCCCAAATTGGACTCACCCATTCCGAAAACAACCACAGCGTCGGGAGAAACAGAACTAATTGTTCCAGGGTGTTCTGTTGGACGCGCACCACTCGCTCAAAATTCTCGTCTCCGGTCATTTGAGGGGGCATAATTTTGTATTTGATTCTGGCCCGCCCCACATTAATCGTCACAGCTAAATACAGCACCAACGCACAAGCCGTTACTAAACTAGGCCACATCGACATAACCAGAAAGTCCCTACAGTAAATCTATCTTTTCCTATCCTACCCTTAACAACCCAGGGTCAACCGCAAACCACTCCAGAGTCAACTTGTGATCTCAATCACTTTTAAACTTGCCAGTCAGTCACAGGAAATCTTCTTTCCCTGTCACGCCAAAGCTTTTGAACTATCACGACTTCATCCAAGCGCTATCACTGTCATCTTCAACCAAACATTAGATAGTTAACTCAGTCCGACGTAATGGATTAGGTCAAAATGCTGAACTTAAATTTCCCAGGTTGCACACCCGTGATGAATCAAAATCAATTAAAGCCCTATATGATTATTATCATAGAAGAAACCCATCCCTTAAATTTTAGATCATTTGTTAAATTATTGAACGAACTGCACTTAAGTTTTGTGATTGCCCCTCATCCAGATAGTGCGATTTTTCATGCGGAATATACGAATCCAGACGTGATTCTGATTCCCTTTAACCCCAACCAAGCTAATCCTCAAGAAACCTATCAAAAGTTAAAGCAAGCCAAAATTACCCAAAATGTTCCGGTGTTATGGATGAATAGTTATTCGGACTTGAATGTACAACATCTAACGTCCTTTAACTCAACCCTGGAAGCGAATAATCCCTTTACAGTCTCCCATCCTTCCTCTGGTGATTTACCGATTGATACAACGATTAAAAGTCTCAAAAATCAAATTGAAATGCAGCAAAAATTATTAATTAAATTACAAGCTGAAAACCAACATCTAAAACGTCTAGCTTCTTTAGATGATTTAACTCAATTGGCAAATCGTCGTCAATTTTATAGCTATTTACAAGAACAATCGCAGTTCTGCCAAAACGATTATCTTTCCGTGATTTTATGTGATGTCGATTTTTTCAAACTTTATAATGATACTTATGGCCATTTAGCTGGAGACTATTGTTTACAACAAATAGCCCAGGCTATTGAAACGGCAGTTCGCAGAGTTAGGGAGCCAGAACCCTATTTAGTCGCCCGATATGGGGGAGAAGAATTTGCTGTGATTTTACCTCATTTAGATCAAGAAAATGCGCGTAAAGTTGCTGAAGAAATTCAACTGCAAATTCGCTCTTTAAAAATTCCCCATCGTTCCTCTCCCATCCGTTCTTATATTACCAGTAGTTTAGGGGTTGCCTGTTCTATTCCTGGAGAAGAATCCCATTTACAAGAGTTGATTAGTGCAGCAGACAAAGCCATGTATCAGGCAAAATCTAAAGGGCGAGATCAAGTTCAAGTCACTTCAGATATTCTCTAAATATTCAAAAATAGAATAAAAAATATACCTTTAAATGGGTTAAATATATTTTAATTAATTCTATTTTAGATCTTATTTAGAGAATAATTTTAATTAAATACCCTAAAATTTTCATTTTTAACGGAGTCCCTTTTGACATTTAGTCTGGTCAACTAGGGCTTGTAAAAGCCCCCGTTACAATCGGTACTCCGATTTAACGGTGGGTTGTTGACCTTACCTATGATATTATTGTGCAAAACTTTAAATCGCGATGAATCGTTGTATTGTGATGTCTTCTGGGTTGAAAAAAGCACTTCTGACTCACCTATCCCGTAATCAGCGTTGGTTGTCAGTGGTGGCAACGGTGAGTTTATTTCCTCTGTTTGTCCCCGTTGCTCCGGCATCTGCTTTTCCGTCTTTTGTGCAAATTCGGCGACAAGACTATAGAAACTGTACTCAACAGTTAACTAACGCTGGGCTGTCTGTTGAATTGGCAACTCAAGGCTGTTCGATGGCAGCTAGGCCAAAAAATATGGGGTATTGTGTTACACAAATGCAAAAAAATGTTGCCGCCCTACCTGTAGAACAAATTTTATCAGGTTGTTTGCAAGTTCGGCGTCCCGATGAATTAGCAAATTGTGTAGTCAATATTAGCAGCAATACTAACTCATCCGACCCCTTGAATATTCTTGATAGTTGTCGTCGGAGTGTATTACCTGAAAAGTTGTCTTTTTGTGTTGTGGGCTTGATTGAAGCTAATACAAATTTAGGGGTTGATCAAGTTTTAAAAACTTGTTTAACTCCCCCTGAAAATGTTGTGGAGTTGCAACAAGACAATTCCATTGAGTTAAAACTAGATACACCCTCTCAACAGCCTCAACAACAATAAATTAACTGAATTTCAAGTGTCTTTATTTTCGGTTTCTTCGGGTGAGACCTGGGCGGGAAAAACCCGCCCAAAAGTCTAACTAGAACAGAATAATATCATCGGAATTCAAGGATGTTACCCCTGTAATTCCCTCTAATTTAGCTAGAATTCGAGAATCATTTCCTGATGTGTTATCCCCATTGCCATCATAGATTAAGTAAGTATCCGTACCATTATTAAAGGCAAATAGACTAGGGTTATTTGCAGGCAAGACATCGGTTGCAAGATTCGTTTGTACACTGAGGAGGATATTAGCTGCATCTGTAATTAAACTGGTTGATACGCTAATTTGATCACCCCCCACCTGACCCAAACCTTCAAAATTGTTAATGGAATCATAGAAACCACTGCCAATTTGAGTCGTAATTGCAGTTCCCACCGCATTAAAAGCAGTACCGCCTCCATCCAGTGCATCACTATAAATAAATAGGTCTGTTTCCCCTAAGTTACCAATGAGGCTATCCCGTCCTAAACCCCCAAACAGGTTATCTTGTCCTGCACCTCCATCGAGAAGGTCGTTTCCACTTCCCCCCGATAAACTATCATTTCCGTCATTTCCCCGCAGGCTGTCATTCCCCCCCAAACCGACGAGGGTATCATTTCCCCCCAAACCATTGAGGTTATCGCTAAAACTACCTCCCGTTACTAAGTTAGGGTTATTATCAGCAACAGGTAACAGGTTAATCGTAATATTAGCAGTGGCTGTTCCGCCTTTACCGTCACTAATCGTGTAGTTGAAACTATCCACCCCGGTATTACTTCCCAAACGAGTATACTGAACTGATGATCCCGATTGAGTCACTAACCCTTGGGCGGTGGGAGGATTATCCACTGAAGTTAACGTTAGAGCATCTCCATCGGGGTCACTATCGTTATCTAAGGGAGAAATCGGGAATTGGATACTATTATTGGTGAAAATTGGGCCATCGGTAACAGCAACAGGTAAATCATTAACCGCCG
>NZ_JADEWU010000072.1:0-30268 GCF_015207485.1 Planktothrix mougeotii LEGE 06226 | reverse complement strand
CCTCATCCCCTCATCCCCTCATCCCCTTGTCCCCTTATCCTCTTTATTCTATCCGCCTCCTGATGATAAAATCCAATCAAGAAACTAGAATTTGAGTACAATCAAACTTTATAGAAATAAGGTAAGGGTCATGGGTATCAGAACTGCTATTATTGCTGGCCTGTTTTCTTTGGTTCTTCCGGCTTTTGCTCCCGTGGCGTTCGCAACGTCGAGTTCCAGTTTAGGATTAACAGAATCAGGGCAGGAGGGCAGCAATTCCGGGTTCACGTCTAGTGTTACTGATACAGAAACTGCAAGACGAGAACTTTTTTCTGAACCATTTTATCAAGTTGAACCTCAACCGTCGCGCCGACGGGAACGGGTGTTATCCCAGGGAACAGAAGGTTCTCAGGTGACAGGGTTACAACAACATTTAAAAGCTCATGGGTTTAGTCCGGGGAAAATTGACAGTGTTTTTGGCCCTCGGACAACGGCCTCTGTTCGAGCATTTCAGGCTGCTAAAGGATTAGAAGTGACGGGGGTTGTAGACCGAAATACCTGGCAGGCGTTATCGGCAGAACCTCAAATTTCGAGTCCGGTTCAAGAGGAAAGCCTTTTAGCCAGAGGTTCACGGGGAAGCGATGTCCGCATCTTACAAGAACGTTTAGAAGCCAAAGGCTATAATCCTGGCCCCATTGATGGGATTTTGGGTTCTCGCACCTTAACGGCGTTGCATGAATTCCAAATAGCCCAGGGGTTAGAAACGAGTAATTCTGTTAATGAAGCGACTTGGACAGCTTTAAATGGAGCGTCATTAGGTCAAGAAACCCCCGCTAATTTAACGGAAGAAAAGGTAATTTCCCCTGAAGAAAATTCTAATTTAATTCAGGAAGAAACAACGGATTTAGGGAATAATTCTGAGGAAGAAGTCTTCAATTTAGAAGGGTTCACCAATTCAAATTAAATTGAACAGGACTGTAGAGACGTGCTATGTCGCGTCAAGTTCGTCAACTTCAGCCGAAAACCTCTGATTATATAGCAGGGAGCAGGCAGGTTCATAGGGGTGTACGACCCACGGTTTTAGCATGAGTCTATGTCCTAACACCTAACGCACGACTGCTATAGCTAAGATTATATCCCCCTTTTTAAGCCAGGGTGTTTTCATGTTCCCAAAGGCGATGCCGCCGTCTTGTGGCATCGCCATCGCTATCTTCAAAAAAATCATCAAATTTTCTGGTCAAACATAAAATATTACAATTTTAAGTTAGGTCTTGTCTGCACCTGTCAACCTTCAACCGTTAACCCATGAACTTTTTTGATAAATTATTAATTGCCATCGAACAACAGAATAGTTTACTTTATGTAGCTTTAGAACCTGATCCTGATAGCCATCTTTTTGATAATGGTAATTGTGGAGGAATTGCAGGCGATCGCCATGATATTATTGAACAATGGCAAGAATGGTTACAGTTTGTGATTCGGGAAACAGCAGCGTTAGTTTGTGCTTATAAACTTTCATTAGGTTTTTACTTGGGGTTGGGAATTCCGGGATTAAAATTATTAGAAGAAACCCTAAAATTGATTCCTGATTATATTCCTATTATTTTAGATGCAAAACACAGTGATTTTAATTCCAGTACCGTATTTGCACGTTTTATATTTGAAGATTTACAAGTAGATGCTTGTACCCTAACTCCCTATGCGGGACTAGATCAAGTTGCGCCTTTTTTAGTTTATCCTGATAAAGCTGTTTTTATTTTATGTGCAACGGCTAATCCTTCTGCTTCTATTATCCAAGAATATCCCCAATTTGATAAACCCTTATATTTAGAATTAGTTAATGCGTCTCAAACCTGGGGAACTCCTGAACAATTAGGGTTAGAAGTGGGAATGGTTCCAGATATGTTAGCCAAAATTCGTCAAGCTGCACCAGAACGATTAATTTTATTGCAGGGAGATGTTGCGGAAGAAAATGATTTAACGGATATAGAAGATTTAACCCCTATTTTATCCGCAGGATTAAGTTTAAATGGGGAGGGATTATTATTACCTGTCCCGCCTAAATTATTAGAAAAAGAAAATGTTAAGCAGGGAGTCGAAGAATTACGAGATCAAATTAATGAAGAACGAAATCGGGTCATTGAAGGAAATCCCACCTGTGATTTATGGTTGCCTGATGTCTGTTTTTTAAGACATCAACCCCATCGAGATTTAATTTTACAACTTTATGATATTGGTTGTATTACGTTCGGGGATCATGTTCAAGCATCGGGTGAAATTTTTCCTTATTATATTGACTTGAGACGAATTATTTCCACCCCGCAGATTTTCCATCAAATTGTAGGAGCTTATGGAGAAATTTTAGAAACCCTAACCTTTGACCGAATAGCGGGTATTCCCTACGGTTCTTTACCTACCGCAACGGGGTTATCTTTACGGTTACAACGTCCGATGATTTTTCCTCGAAAAGAAGTCAAAACTTATGGGGCGGGACGGTTAATTGAAGGACATTTTCAACCGGGAGAAACTATTGTTGTGGTTGATGATATTTTAATTACTGGAAATAGTGTCATGAAAGGAGCAGAAAAGTTAAAATCAGCAGGATTAAAGGTGTATGATATTGTGGTTTTAATTGATCATGAACGAGGGGTTAAAGAACGTTTAAAAGATAATGATTATAATGCTCATGCGGTTTTAAAGTTATCCGAAATTGCAGAAACATTGTATGAATCAAATCGAATTACAGATCAACAATTTAACTTGTTTTAAAAGTGAGTTAAAATCAAGATAATTTGACAGTGTTTTTATCGAATATAATAATATAGCAATCCGTGTAGGATTTATGAAAAAGTTCTGTAGGGGTTTGGTTTCCAAACCCTCTTTTCGCCTGGTTTTGGTTTCCAAACCCCTAGGATAAAATATTACAACCTCGGCGCGGATTGCTATATAGTAAGTCTAATCAATTGTACAACAGTTTGGATTCCCCAATTATCGTAAGGGCGAGGTAACCTCGCCCCTACCTGAACATAATTATTTACACATTTGGTGATTCTCTGTTCCCTTTATTCCCTAAAAACTTATGACTTCTATTGCTATTATTGGTTGTGGTATCGTTGGGGCAACCCTGGCTTATGAACTTTCCCAAAATCCCGATTTAAAGATTACAGTCATTGATCAAAACCCTCCCGCTCAAGCTTCAACAGGAGCTTCATTAGGGGTTTTAATGGGAATTATTAGCCAAAAAACGAAAGGAAGAGCGTGGCGACTGAGACAGTATAGTATGCAACGTTATGAAACCTTAATTCCCGAATTAGAAGCCATAACAGGTCAAAAAATTCCCTTTAATCGTCAAGGAATTTTATTATTATGTTATGCCGAAGAGGAATTAGAAAAATGGCATAATCTTATCAATTTACGGCGTTCCCAAGGCTTTGAATTAGAATGGTTAAACCCAACGGAAATTCAAACTCGCTATCCTCAGATTAATACAGAACAAGTGTTCGGTGCGGTTTATTCTCCTGATGATCGACAACTCGATCCAACTCAATTAACCTTAACTTTAGTTGAAGCAGCACAACATCGAGGCGTAACCTTTCAATTCGGCGTAACGGTAGAGTCTTTAGAAGTATTAAAAACCCCAGACGAAAAACAAGTTTGTCAACGGATTAAAACCTCTGAAGGAGACTTAAATGCTGATTGGGTTGTGATGGCATCAGGGTTAGGAACAACACCCTTAATTTCTCCCCTGGAAACTGAAAATTCCGGGAAAAAACCGATTAAAATTCGTCCGGTTTTGGGACAAGCGTTGCAAGTTCGTTGTATTGAACCGTTAGGAACATTAGGATTAGAACCTGTAATTACGGGAAATGATGTTCATATTGTACCGTTAGGAAATACCGAATATTGGGTGGGAGCAACGGTTGAATTTCCTGAAAATGATCAAGAAATTTTAGTGACTCCTGAACCCTTGGATTTAGTATTAAAAGGAGCGATCGCCATTTGTCCAGCTTTAGAAAAGGCAACGATTCTTAAAACCTGGTCGGGGTTACGTCCTCGTCCTGAAGGGATTCCCGCTCCTGTTATTGGCAATTTACCCGGATTTTCTAAGATTTTATTAGCCACTGGACATTATCGAAATGGGATTTTATTAGCACCTGCAACGGCTCAGGAAATTCGACAATTGATTCAGTCTAATTAAACACACTTAACCCTAAACTTTGAGCCATTGTTTGAATCAAAAATAAACTCCCCACAGAATTTCCTTCGGGATCAAGGGGCGGACTGTAACAGGCGATCGCCCCTTGTTGCGGAATAATCGATAATACAGCCCCACTCACCCCCGATTTGGTCGGAAGTCCCACCTGTACCGCAAACTGTCCTGATGCTTGGTATAACCCACAGGTCATCATTAAGGCTTTCACGATGCGACAGCAAACTTGCCATTGGGGCTGGGAGGGCTGGGCTAATAATAGACCTAATTGAGCTAAATCTGAAATCGTGGCTGATAAACAACAAATTTGGTTATAGGTGTCGAGGGTGATATCGGGATGATCGACATAACCCGACGCTTGTAGGGTCGCAATCAGCCTTTGGTTTTTGGGGTTGGGAACCGAACGCACCGACTCCAGAATGTCTTGATCTAAAATTAGCTGACAATGGGCAAATTGATTTAACCAAGAACAGAGATAATCACAGCGAGAATCGGCATTTTGTCCGGGGAGTAATGCGGCTAGAACGATGGCCCCACTATTTAACATCGGATTACGGGGCCATCCGTCATCGGTTTGAAGTTGTTCCAGGGAATTGAAGGGTTGATCGGAAGGTTGAACACCGACCCGCTTGAACACCTCATCTTCTCCTAATTCCACCAGTCGATTAAGTAATAAAAGCGGCTTAATCACACTCATCAACGGAAACCGGAGGGTGGCGTCTCCAGTTTGGTAAGATTTCCCGGTCAGGGTGAGGATTTGTACCCCAAATTCCTGGGGGTTGACCTGAGCTAATTGGGGAATATAGGTGGGTAATTGACCCAATTGACTCCGCCGTTGTGCTTCCTTAACCCAAGTTTCCAGTCGTTTTTGAGTTAATCCGTCTAACTGTTTAACCCCTAAATTCACTCCTGAGTGCTCCTGATTGATTTTCTTTAGTCTAGCGTTTCCCCTTCCTGGGTCATGGGCGAACAGTCCATCCAGACCCCCAAAAAAAAGTTTCTAGGAGGTGTTGACAAATTCAAAAAAAGCAGTAATAATAAAAATTGTCGCAAAAAAAAGAACGACAGCAAGGGACTGTAGTTCAATTGGTTAGAGCACCGCCCTGTCACGGCGGAAGTTGCGGGTTCGAGCCCCGTCAGTCCCGTTCTTAAGTCTAAAAACAAAACGCCTGCACTATCGGAATTAGCAGTCAGAAATTCTGTCCTGACAGGGAGAGTGCAAAGACAATTATATCCCATTTAATAATCCTGCATCAGAAGAAAATTGTAATTCCCACCAATATTTTCCTGAAAGGCAAATTACAGCACAATAATAGTATTGAGTCAAAAATAATTTATGAGTTTAGTTTCACCTTCGGTTAATGATAAAAATCGCGTTATTCCTCCAGAATTGAATGTTCCTCCCCGTCTGTTGCTAGGGCCTGGGCCATCCAATGCTAACCCCCGTGTATTGCAAGCCTTGGCGATGTCTCCCGTCGGACACCTTGACCCCTATTTTCTACAACTGATGAATGAGGTACAAACCCTGTTACGCTATGCTTGGCAAACCGATAACCCCATGACTATCCCCATGAGTGGGACGGGAAGTGCGGCGATGGAAGCGACTCTGGCGAATATTGTTGAACCTGGAGACGTGGTATTAGTGGGGGTGATGGGGTATTTCGGCTATCGGTTAGTCGATATGGCGGGCCGTTATGGGGCTGATGTGCGAAAATTAGTCAAACCCTGGGGTCGGGTGTTTAGTTTGGAAGAATTGCGCCAAGGGATAGAAACCCATCGTCCCAAGGTGTTAGCGTTGGTTCATGCAGAAACTTCTACAGGTGCTTGTCAACCGTTGGAAGGGTTAGGGGAATTGTGTCGAGAATTTGATTGTTTGTTATTAGTTGATACTGTTACCAGTTTAGGCGGTGTCCCCTTATTTTTAGATAGTTGGGGTGTGGATTTATCTTATAGTTGTAGTCAGAAAGGGTTAGGGTGTCCCCCTGGTTTAGGGCCGTTTACCATGAGTCCTCGCGCCGTTGAAAAATTGAAAAATCGGTCAACCAAAGTGGCGAATTGGTATTTAGATGTATCGCTTTTGTCTCAATATTGGGGTCAGGATAGAGTCTATCATCATACCGCCCCTATTAATATGAATTATGCTTTGCGAGAAGCTTTGAGAATTTTAGCACAGGAAGGATTAGAAGCGAGTTGGAATCGTCATCTAACGAATGCTAAATTATTATGGGAGGGGTTAAACGATTTAGGATTAAAGTGTCATGTTCATGAAGATTATCGTTTACCCACATTAACAACGGTTCGTATTCCTGAAGGGGTGGATGGAAAAGCTATTTCTCGTCAATTATTGACTGAATATAATATTGAAATTGGCAATGGTTTAGGAGAATTAGCGGGTCAAGTTTGGCGAATTGGGTTAATGGGATATAATAGCCGTCCTGAAAATGTTCTGTTATTCTTATCGGCGTTAAAACAAGTTTTAAATCGTTAAATTGCAGTGCGAGCGTTCTCGCTCGCTTGCTTTTCTCAAGAATTGAGAGCGTTTTTGATCCCACCATTCATCTGTTAATTCTATCGGTTCACCACTTTCTAACCCTTCTAATAATAAAGATTCAACTCGTTCTATTTTTACTTGTTCTTGACGCAGCAAATCTAGGATATATTCATTAGCATTAGCATAACCTCCTTTAGCAACTTGGTGTTCAACAAAAGTTTGAATTGACTCAGGGAGAGAAAGATTTAGTAAGTTCATCATTGTTTAACCTCTAATTTTAGATTTACAGTTTAGACAGAAACCCAGTTTCTCAGAAACCGGGTTTATTGGCTCAACTAACGCAGTCTTAAAAATACTGTTGCGTGTTGAACATTTCCCACGCGATCGCTACTACTAATGGTAAACGATCGCAAATTATCAAAAAAGGGTTTAGCGGAAAGTTCCACTAATTTAAACAGAGGTAATTGTTGATTCAAAAAGTCTCGACTGGTTAACCAATTGAGATAGAAATAACCATCATGGGTTTGGGGTAAGACTTCAAGACTGGCTTTAAAATCGGGATCTTGAGTAATAATATTTGCCGTTTTTGCCACTTCTAAGGCTTCATCCATAGCTTCAACAGAAGTGGTAAAAATTTCATATTTCCCGACTGTTGAATGGACTCCTTTTGCATTAGCTTGAATTAACCGGGTTTGGGTTTTAGCTTTATCTTTTTTCTCCAACACCACCGGGGTTAATTTTGTCCAAGCTGAAAGGGTATTATTATTAAGATTAAATGACCCCACACTATAGCCTTGTGCTGTCGCTATTTTATCTAAATTTTCAATCGATTGATCCGCATTCTCTGAACGTTCTGCGACAAAAACCCAGTCCCAGTTTTCATCCCCATGAGGAACAACCGCTAAGGCATATTCTCCCGTTACCCAACTAAAAATATCTTGAGGTAAATCTAACCCCCATAAGGTTTTAATTCCCTCTATGGGTTGGTCAACAAATTCTGCTAAAGCTGGATTTACTGAAACAATTTTTGAGAAGTCTGTCCAGAGTTGTTTTAAGTCTTTTCCGGCAATTAATAAGGGACTATTGGCACTAATATAGTTTAATGCTTCTACAGGTTTGGAAAAGGCAGGAGAAGGATTAATCGTATCTGATTCTAGGGCTGTAATTAATGTCGTTTCTGCTAAAAGTCCTTTCGGGTTAATTCCTAAAGATACGGCTAAACTGGGTTGTTGACTAATAAATTCTTCCGGTTGGTCAGTGACTAATTGCCAATTTCCTAAATTAAAAAATCCAAATCCAACTCCCCTGGGTTTTAATTCTTTTAAGGCTTTTTGATAGGATTCCGATTGACTTAAATTTAGATTAGCTTGTACCGTATTCAACGCTTCTTTCATCACTTTGGGATAGTTGGCAAATAACACAAAGCGATCATTAATCATGGCCGTGACTAAACTCGGTGCATCATCAATATTCCCTTCAAAGGGTCTACGATAAACTAATTTAACTCCTCCATATTGATCAGAAATAATATCTAATCCTGCTTTGACTTGTTTCTGCCAAAACTGATCTATAACTTCTTGACTTTTTTGAGAATTTCTGGTTGATAAAGCGACAAAATACCCCGGTTGTTGACCATTATTTGGATCTCGATCTACATCAGGGGTAACTAATGCCCAAGTGATTTCATTTCCTAGCCAAGGTTGAATATCCCGACCATAATTTAACCCTGTGTTCGTTAAAAGACTTTCTTTAATTGGGTTGAGTTGAATTCGATTATTATTACTTTTTTGGGAAAAGGTTAAAATCTTTCCAACCGATTCTAACCGATCTGGATTCACTAATAATGAAACCATTGCGGGTGCAGTTCGAGGAACAAACATCGCCGCCTCTGGGGCTGTTTTTGTGCTACCTGTTACTAAGGAGGCGGGATTTTGACCCGACAGCCAATAAAACCCCCCAATTCCCAGGAGTCCCAAAACGACTAGACCAATCACTAAAATTTTAGGAAATGAGCGTCCTTTCATAAATTTAACAGTTGAGCGAATAACAGTGCCCGATGGGAGTTCATTCTCTATTATGCGTTAATTGTGTCCTGTTGATATAGATGAGAAGGATTCAAGTTAAAAAAGTTTAAAAAATATTCCTTCCCTTTATAATTATTTTAGAGGAGCGATTAGTGTCTCAGTATTTCTCAACTTGACTTTAAATTTCATCACCTTCATCCCAGAGCTAACCCTATGACTTCAAGCACACCCGTTTTATCAGCTTGGCAACAACTCAGGAATCAAAGTATTACCTGTGAACAAGCTTTAAAAAATTTAGTTGATGACCAGGGAATTTTAAACCTAAAATTATTAGATCGGGATGTCAGTTTCAGATTTTTTCGAGAATTTCCCGATCGCAACATTTTACCCCCTGTGATTCCGTTATTATTATGGCGAAATTGTTATTATTTAGGCTGTCCGGTAGAAGTCTCAATGGATGCCCTGAGAATGATGGGCGATCGCACCTTTTCTGATATTAAAATTATCCCCATTGATGACAAAAGTTATCGCGCTTGGTATCATGCCCAAAATCTTGATCCCCATCGCATTAGTTCCACCCCATTAATTAACCCTTTAACGGGAGAATTAGAATCAGAAAATGTTAGTGAAACCACAGAATTATATTTATCAAAAGCAGCCGATCAGCTAACTCGAATTAAAACCTTAATTTCAGGAGCTTTAAGAAATCGAGCCAGTGATATTCATTTAGAACCTTCCCAAGACGGCTTAAGAGTTCGCTATCGAATTGATGGTTTACTTCGTAATATTACGCTCTTACCTGCGGATATTGGACGCAAAGTGATTGTGGCAATTAAAGTTATGTCTAATATGGATATTGCTGAAAGTCGTCGCCCCCAAGATGGTAGAATTGGAGAGAATTATGTCTCTGAACAAGACTTACAAGTAGCCCTCGATATGCGCGTGAGTACCCTGCCTTGTGTGGGGGGAGAAAAAGCCGTTATTCGATTATTACCCCAAGAAAATCCCTTCTCAGGATTACAGGATTTAGGCTTTTCTGAAAAAACACTTAATATTTATAAAAGTTGGCTCTGTCAACCCCAGGGAATGATTATTTTTACCGGGCCAACGGGGTCAGGAAAAACCAGTACCCTTTATAATAGTTTGTTAGCCGTTGCAACAGAAAATGTTAATGTGGTTACGGTTGAAGATCCCGTTGAATATGTTTTACCGGGTATTACTCAAACTCAAGTTCATGAACGAGCCGGGATGACATTTGCAGCCGGATTACGGGCGATTTTGCGACAAGATCCTGATATTATTATGGTGGGAGAAATCCGCGATCGCGATACCGCAGATACGGCTGTTCGTGCCGCATTAACGGGTCATTTAGTGTTAACAACTTTGCATACTAATGATGCTATTGGTGCAATTCCTCGGCTCAAAGATATCGGCCCCGATCCGGGGTTAATTAGTGATGCTTTATTAGGAATTGTCGGACAACGCTTAACTCGTCGCGTGTGTCCCCACTGTGCCGAACCTTATACCCCAACCGCGATAGATTTAGACCTTTTAGGGTTAAAATTAAAAGAAGCAAATCCCGACAGTTGGCGCAAAGGTCGAGGCTGTTCTAACTGTTTTTATTCCGGCTATTCAGGGCGAGAAGCGATAGTAGAATTATTGGCTGTAGATGATCGAATTCGTCAAATTATTTATGAAGGAACCCTAACAGAATTACATCGTTATTTACATGAAACTGGCTTTTTATCCTTTCGCATGGCTGCTATTGAAAAAGTAACAACTGGAGCGACAACTGTTGAAGAAGTTCAGCGTGTTTTACCCCGCAGTGCCTTGGCTCGAAAATTCTCAATAAATGCCTCAGTAATGCAATCCTAAAAACTGATTTCTAACGGCTCAAATTTATTCATTCTTATCTAATTTTTCCCATGCTCACTCAACTTGATTCTAAACCGCTTCGCTGGCAAAAAACTCGATATTCTCCCTTAACGAGACAATTAGATGTTTTCACCGCCTGCGGACTGTTTATGTTCTTTTTGTGGTGGGATAGAACTTTGGCAAATAATACCTCGCTTCAGAGACGAAAACGGGCGAGTTGGTTAGTTAAAACCATGTTAGATTTAGGGCCAACCTTTATTAAAATTGGCCAAGCTTTATCGACAAGAGCCGATATTTTACCCTTAGAATATGTTGAAGAATTAGAGAAATTACAAGATAAAGTTCCACCTTTTAGTAGTGATCAAGCCGTTGCTATTATTGAAGCCGAATTAGGCAACTCTTTATTTACATTATATCGAGATTTTGATGAACAACCGTTAGCGGCTGCGAGTTTAGGACAAGTTCATAAAGCTAGACTCCATACCGGAGAAGATGTCATTGTTAAAGTCCAGCGTCCAGGGTTAAAACAATTATTTGATTTAGATATGCAAGCAGTCCGGCGAATGATTCAGTTTTGTCAACGGAATTTTACTTGGTCAAAGCTTTATAATCTTGATGAGTTATATAATGAATTTTTTATGATTTTATATCAAGAAATTGATTATATTAAAGAAGGTAAAAATGCCGATCGCTTCCGAGAAAATTTTAAAAATTATCCAGGGATTTTAGTTCCTAAAGTGTATTGGAAATATACCACCCATAAAGTTTTAACAATGCAATATTTACCGGGAATTAAAGCGGATGATCGAGACAAATTACTAGCCTATGGAATTGATGTGAAACGGTTAAATCAGTTAGGGATTTGTTGTTATTTAAAACAAATTCTTCAGGATGGGTTTTTCCAAGCCGATCCTCACCCTGGAAATTTAGCGGTGAGTGTGGATGGGAATTTAATTTTTTATGATTTTGGCATGATGGCAGAAGTCAAAGCTTTAGCTAAAGATCAGATGATTAAAACCTTTTTTGCGGTCTTAAAAAAAGATACAGATGTGGTGCTAGATACTTTAATTGATATTGGATTAATTGAATCTGTATCTGATATGAAACCCGTGAGAAAAATGATAAAATTTTTATTAGAAGAATTTACAGAAAAACCTGTTGATTTTCAAATGTTTAATCAAATTAAAGAAGAAATTTATATCATGTTTGAGCAGCAACCTTTCCGTTTACCGGCTCAAATGATGTTTATTTTAAAGTCTTTAACCACCTTAGATGGTCTAGCGAGAACCTTAGATCCAAAATATAGTTTAGTCGCTTGCGCTCAACCCTTTGTTAAGAGTTTAACCATTTCTCAAGAACGGGGTAATTTAGTCGGAGAATTAGCAAAACAGGCGCGAGATTTTATTAAATTTAGATTACAACAACCGAGTAAATCTGAGGTTTTAATTCGACGTTTAGAAGAACGTTTAGAAGAAGGAGAGTTACAAATTAGAGTCAAGTCTGTAGAAAGCGATCGCGCGTTAAAACGAATTAATTTAGCGTTAAAAAGTTTAATTTATATCTGTTGGACAGGATTTACTTTAATTGCGGGAGCGATTTTATTAATTGGAAATTATCAAGGATGGGCGGTATTGGTCTTACTTTTATCAATATTAGGGTTATGGATGTCGGTGCGATCGCTCTTTAACTTAGCTATTCGTGAACGCTTAGATCGAATTGCAGAAAGTTAAGGGTTAAACTGTCCAATCTTCTATTAATAAATTGGGTATTTTTTCAAAATCTTTTCGGTTACGAGTAACTAAAATTGCTTGTTGAGACAGAACAATAGAAGCAATTTTTAAATCTTGTGTTCCTATCCTAATTTTTTGACGTTTTAATTCTGTATAATAATTGCAAGCTTCTTGATCAAAGTCAAGGACACAAAGATTTTTAAAAAAGTTGATAGTTTCTCGCAACCTTGCATAACTTTGTATTAATAGTACATTATTGGCTTGTTCCGCGCGTCTAATTACATCAAATCGTCCTCTAACTTGTTCTTCTACTGTAATAATTGTGACAGCTAAATGTTCATGACTAATTCCAGCAATACGTTGTATGATCCTGGGATTTCTTCTTTGCAATTCAGAGATATGATCCGTATCTAAAATCCATAAACTCGCCATTATTCCTCCTCTGCATCAATTTCATTTCGATAATCTTGAATAGCTTGTAAAAATTCATCAAACTGAGGATCATTTTCAAATATTCCTGCAAATTTCAACCAAGGATGCTCCGGTTGAGGAATTTCAATTTCTAAATTAACAATTTCTGTATCCTTAAAGAATGCTTGGAGACGGTGAGATAATTTTTGGAGTGCCTCATCTTTGCTATTGGCTGATGCTTTTAAACTGGGATCGTTTAAGACAAAGGTTTGATATTTCCCATTTTTCAGTTTTTTGATACCTACTTCATATTTAACTTTATTAACTGGATTGATTAAAGGTTCAGGATTGGCAATCATTGTTGATTTTAACCTCAATACTTTCTTAAGTATAGCAACTGGGTTAAATTGTGTCGAGAATGGGCGCTCGCTCTTTAACCTTACTGTTTTAAAACGGTTGAAGCGAATGGCATAAAGTTAACAAATCAAATATATAGTGCTACGCATTACGGTGTTTGATATTTTTAAATCCTGAAACCCTTTCACTTCTTACTGTTGCCTGTTCCCAGTTAAGCTGTTCCCTCTTCAAGTAGCGCTATAGAATTATAGAAGAGGAGACCAGACTCTTTTTGTTCTTAGGCTAGAGCTATAGATTGAGTAATTTTTGAGTGAAACAGAATCTTTCAGGAAGGTGGTAAGCTTGTAATTCACCTTCCCAGTGAGAGATTTCAGGATATAACTTAAGTGCGCCCTACTGGAATCGAACCAGTCTGAAGGCGAATTATGAGTTCGCTGCCTCCCCAATCGGCCAAGGGCGCTTCCAATCCTATAATACCATATCCCCAGGCAAGATTGTTAATTCGGCTTAAATTTTGAGTTGACTGTGTAGGTGATAGCATATCCTCTAGGCATTAGCCGTTAAAATAGCGAGTTAGATCATATCTAAATTTTGAGATGGGACTAAATTCAACTGTTGTTCTGACTGTCGTTTTACTGACCATGATGTTTGGGGCTGGCTTCACCAGTGCGGTTTGGGGTTATGGTTTGGGTCGTTCTGCGTTAAAAGAAATTACACAACCGGATGTACGCCCCAACAACTTAGCCAAAAATAAAAATGGCACTCGCCATGAGGGCGTGATCTTACTCCAAGAAAAGGATATCTTGGCAACGGTCAAGAAACGCATGGAAGGGAAAGATACAGAAGTAGCAAGTGCCTCTGGTAAAAATGCCAAGAAGCCAACTGCTGCTCAAGCCCAAAAGCCGAAAACTGAAAACGCCGCCTCAACATCAGCGAATAATAAATCGGTGTTTCCCATTGTCAGCCGTGATGGGGGGGTGAGTTTAGAAGTTACGGAGGCGACTCGTCAAGGCAATTCTTTAGTTTTAAACGTTAATTTAAAAAATGAAAGTCAACAGTCGGTGCGCTTTCTCTATAGTTTTTTAAATGTTACCGATGATAAGGGCCGAGCCTTGAGTGCGAGTGTTGAAGAATTACCGGGTCAATTAGCTCCCAATAGCAAAGTCTATTCAGGAACCGTTACAATTCCGACAGCATTAGTCGAAAATTCTAAAGAATTGACCATGAGTTTAACCGATTATCCTGACCAAAAAATGCAGTTACAAATGTCAGGAATTCCAGTGGCTCAATAGACTTCTGGATTTTCTGAAAAGGTGATTCATGACTCTGACAACTCAAGATGTACTGGGGCGATTGTTCTCAGTGCTATTTTTAATTACAATTAATGCCTTTTTTGTAACCGCCGAATTCTCGATGGTTTCGGTGAGGCGATCGCGAATTAATCAACTGGTAGATGAAGGAGATGCTCCAGCAAAAACAGTTCAACAATTGCAACGCCGAATCGATTTATTTCTTTCGACCACTCAGTTAGGAATTACCCTTTCAAGTTTGGCTTTAGGATGGATTGGAGAAGCAACGGTGGCGATGACGTTAAAGGATATCCTGACTCCTTTACCTCTACCTACTGCTGTTCACGAGGCGATCGCTCATTCTTTAGTGTTGCCGATTTTTGCCTTTTTCTTAATTGCTTATTTGCAAATTGTTTTAGGAGAATTATATCCCAAGTCTTTAGCATTAGTTTATCCTGAACAGTTATCTCGGTTTTTAGCTCCTCCGAGTTTAGCGATCGCTCGTTTTTTTAAACCCTTTGTTTGGAGTTTAAATCAATCGACCCGATGGTTATTACAACTCTGTGGAATTCAGTTTAGTGGACAACCCTATACACGAGTTACGCCGGAAGAATTGCAATTAATTATTACCACATCCAGTGAATCCATTGGTTTAGAAGCTGAAGAACGGCAATTATTAAATAATGTGTTTGAATTTGGGGATGTGGTGGCGGAAGAAATTATGGTTCCTCGTACCAGTATTGTTGCTATTCCCAGTGATGCCACATTTCAAATATTGCTGAATGAAATGATGATTTCTAATCATTCCCGTTATCCGATTATGGGGGAATCTTTAGATGATATTTTAGGAACCATTGATTTTCGAGATTTAGCTAAACCCTTAGCGGATGGGGTATTATCTCAAAATACTTTAATTACCCCTTGGGTACGCCCAGCCCGATTTATTTCTGAACAAATTCCCTTGAATGAGTTATTATCTTTAATGCAGCGATCGCAGTTACAATTAGTCATTGTGGTGGATGAATTTGGCGGGACGGCGGGATTAGTCACAATTCAAGATTTAATTGCTGAAATTATTGGCGATCGCTCTGACCCCACAGAAGCAGAAGATATTAGCGTTCAATTTGTTGATGAACAAACCTTTTTAGTTCAAGCTCAATTAGACTTAGAAGAACTGAATGAACGTTTAGATTTAAACTTACCCTTAACAGAAGAATATCAAACTTTAGGAGGATTTTTAATTTACCAACTTCAAAAAATTCCTACCGTCGGTGAAACATTCCGTTATCATGATTTAGAATTTACAGTTCTTTCAACTGATGGCCCTCGTTTAGATCAAATCGAAATTCGGATGCTCCAACCCGAAACCCTGGATACAATACCAGAAACCCTGAGTTTCCCAGAAGTTGAAGAATCTCCTGATATTGATAGTCCTGAAATTTCCGAAAGTTCCGAAGAAGAATCCCGATGATTCAGGATAAAAACGCCCTCAATTTATCTGGAGGTATAAGTTCCTATTCATCGGAAATTCTAATCCGAAAATTTTCTTAATCTACCTCTAGGGTTGATCAATTTTTTCTTTAAAAATATCCTCTAATTTTTGTCCCTTGGGTAACTCGATAAACACTCGTTCTCCCGGTTGTAACCCTTTTAACACTTGAATTTGATTCCCCATTTGAGAACCAATAGTAACGGGGTGAAATTCTGGTTTATTATTTTCATCAGGAAGTAATACCCCCGATTGACCTTTATTGGTGACAATGGCAACGGTGGGAACCACTAACGCTTGTTTAAGTTTCTCCCCAATAAACCGTAAATCCACATTCATTCCCGACTGAAGTTGATCTTTTCCAGTTTCGATCAAAATTCGAGCTTGAAATAAGGTAACATCCCGTTCTTTAACGGCTTCGGGTGCAATCAGATTAACTCGACCTTTAAACACTTGATCGGGATAAGAATCGGCAATAATTTCAACAGGTTGATTGGGTTTAATTTGAGCAATATCTGCCTCTGGAATTTTCGCTAACACTTCTAAATCTTTGGCTAAGGCGACAATTGAAGTCGAGGTAGCCGAACTGGCATCAGAAGCCGAAGTCGCCGGAGTCACAAATGCCCCTTCAACGGCATAACGTTGGGTAATAATTCCGGCAAAGGGAGCACGAACTTTAGTATCTTCTAGTTGCACTTGATAAAATTTAACTTGACCTTTCGCTTCATCAACTTCAGCCTTTGCAGTGGCAATTTCTTCAGAACGAGTCCCATTTAATAACTCGTTTAATTTACTTTCAGCTTCCGCTACTTCAGCTTCCGCCCGGTCAATTTCTTCAGAACGAGCTCCTTTTTCTAATTGATTTAAAGCTTGACGTTCTTGTTCAACATTCGCTTGTCGTTGTTGAATTTGCGATCGCTGACTTTCTTGTAATTGTTCTAAGCGTTTTTCGGCTTCATTTTGTCCAGCTTGTAACCGTCGTTCATCCCGCAAATATTCATCTAATTGATCCTGAGAAATTGCCCCTTCTCCTTTTAAATCTTGATAGCGTCGTACCCGTTCTGATGCTAATTCTAATTCAGCTTGGTTTGCATCAATTCGGGCTTTTGCTTGGGCAATTTCATCATTTAAACTGCCGGACTGAGCATCTTTTAAACGAGCTTGAGATTCTCTTAAACGAGCTTGAGCTTGAGCAATTTCTTCGGGGCGGCTTCCCGCTTGCAGTTGAGCTAAATTGGCTTTCACTTGATTTAACCGAGCCTGCGCTTGGTCTATTTCTTCCGGTCGGCTTCCGGTTTGCAATTTGTCTAAATTAGCTTGAGCGCGGTCTAAACGAGCTTCGGCTTGCTGGAGTTGGGCTTCTATTTCGCCACTTTCCATCCGAGCAACCACTTCTCCGGCTTGGACGAGATCGCCTTGTTCGACATATAATTGTGCTAACCGCCCTTGGGTTTTGGGGCTGAGGTTCACCCGGCGGACAGGTTGCACCACACCACTAGCGGTGATTTTAACAGTTAAATCCTTCGCTTCCACAGGAACCGTCAGGGCTGTGATCAGATCTGGATTCACTGGGGAACGACTTTTAGCCAAATGCAACGCAACGGGAATGCTCAACAGTCCTGTCGCCAGCACGGCAATAATCCAGGGTTTCCATCGCCGTTGGGGAACTTCCGAAAACTGAACGGGATGTTTAACCTCACCATTACGTTGTGCAGTTTCCTCTTTTGGGCCAGTTAACATGACAGATGCGGGTGCGAGTTGATTCGCAACAGAATCTGCTGTTAAGTCTCAGACAGGATTCTGTCGCTATATCAATTCTAACGATTCCCGTTAATATTTCTTGATGTTTCTTAACTTTGATGGGAAGATGAGGGGACAAGAAGACAAGGGGGACACCTACGAGGTTTAAATTTGGGCAGGAAAACCCTGCCCTTACGGGGTTTAATCAGATCAATTAATTAATGACCGCCAACCCCAACAACAGCCCGTTTATACGCTTCATCTAACACTTCTGAAAGGGTAGGATGGGTATGAACAGAAAAGACTAAATCGTGAACAGATTGACGTTGATACATGGCATTTGCGGCTTCTTGAATTAAATCAGAAGCATGAAGACCAAAAATATGAACCCCTAACAATTCACCCGTATCTTTACGGTAAATCACTTTAGCCATTCCTTCCGTTTCTCCTTCCGCAATGGCTTTAGAATTCCCTTTAAAATAGGTTCTGACCGTAGCAATCTCAAACCCTTCTTTTTCTCCCAATTCTTTCGCGGCGGGTTCGCTTAAACCCACATAACTAATTTCTGGATGGGTAAACGCTGCGGCGGGAATACTGCGATAATCCACTTGACGAGAACGCCCACAAATTGTTTCTACAACGGCAATTCCTTGGGCGGATGCAGCATGGGCTAACATCATTTTACCCGTAGCATCTCCAATTGCCCATAAATGGGGAACAGGTTCACCACCGGATAACACTTCTAAGTGATCATTGGTGGGAATAAAACCGCCCCGAATGGGTTCGACATGAACCGATTCTAGCCCTAAGTTTTTACTAACAGGAATGCGTCCGGTTGCGACTAAACAAGCATCCACTTCTAAGACTTCTTCAACCTCTTTGGTTTTAGTATCTGCTAACTCAATAATAACCGGAGAACCGGGGGTAACTTTTAAGGCTAATTTGCCAACTTTGGTTTCAATATCACGAGGCGTAATTAAAACTCGTTGGGCTAATTTAGCAATATCAGGATCGAAGGTTGGCATTAATTGATCCAACGCTTCAATCATCGTCACTTCACAACCTAAAGCGGTATAAACATCAGAAAATTCTAATCCAATATAACCGCTTCCAATAATGGCAATCCATTGCGGCAGGGATTCTAATTTAATGGCTTCATCACTGGTAAAAACCGTTTGATGATCAATCGTAATTCCTGGGGGTACAAAGGGCACAGAACCCGGTGCTAAAATAATATCTTTAGCCGTAATTATTTTTTCCCCATTGCTGGTTTCAACGGTGACTTTATTCGGCCCTGCAACCTTTCCCCAACCTTGAATGACATCAATGCCTAAGCGTTTTAAACTATTGGTCATGTCACCCCGAATTTTAGTGACAATATTGTTAGCATGGCTGGCAATTTGTTGACGATCAAAACTGACTTGTCCTAACTGAATCCCTAAGTTTTTTAAGTGATGGGTGTCGTGTAATTCTCTAACTCGTCCCGATGCGGCTAATAACGCTTTGGAGGGAATGCAGCCCCGGTTTACACAGGTTCCTCCCATTTCAGCTACTTCAACAATCGCGGTTTTTAAGCCACAACCGACGGCATGGATAGCAGCCCCATGTCCACCAACTCCGGCACCAATAATCACTAAATCGTAATCCATATTCTGTTACTACTCTGTTGGGATTAAAAAATATTACCGTTTTCCTTGTCCCTTGCCAACTGAATCCCGTTTACAACGGCTAGATCTGTTCCGGCTGACTGATCATTTTTGCGGTAAGCTAGATTCGATTACTGTGTTTGTAGGGATCTATCATAACATGAAAACCAAACTAGCCACGATGGCATTGAGTTTAATTTTATCGGTAATTTTACCGTTACCGAGTTTAGCTGGAACGGTTTTAGAAGATATCAAAAGAACCGGAGTTTTAAAAGCAGGAATTCGGCAAGATGCACCCCCATTAGGATTTGTTTCTGCCGATGGAAAATGGGAAGGATATTGTATTGAATTAATGGAATTATTAGGAAAACGATTACAAGATCAGTTACAACTCAATCAACCGATTGAGGTACAATTCATCCCCTCAACCTTGGAAAATCGAGAACAATTGGTAAAAGAGGGAAAAGTGCATTTAGAATGTGGCCCTAATACGATTATGCGAAATCTTCCCCCTGGAATTGTCTATTCTGATCGCTTTTTAGCAACGGGAGTTCATTTATTAGTTCGACCGGATAACCAAGCTTATATTCAACCATCAGGAGCTTTAGAAAATATTTCCATTGGGGTTCTACCTGCCTCTTTAACTCAACAGTTTATTAGCAGTCGTTATTCTTTAGCAAAAGTTGTGGAATATCCAGGAGTTGACGGTCGAAAAAATGCTGTGGAAGATGTGGTTCAAGGTCGTCTGAATGCCTTTGCCAGTGATGGATTATTATTAATTGGGGAAGTATTAAGAAATCCAGCCATTTCCACTCAAGATTATGCTTTAGTTCCCCAGGAACCTCTAACTTGTGAATTTTATGGCATGATTCTTCCTGAAGGAGATATATCTTGGATCAATACCGTCAATTCTTTGATATTAATCGAAGAAACCGTTAATATCTTAACAGGACTGTATGGCAAGAATTCTGAGTATGTGAAAACTTTAGAAGCGGCTCATAATAAATGCCTATTATAGTTGAGTAAAATTGCAGATAGAGCTAACCCAACGGTTTAAGGTTTAAAGGGGTATCCTTTGGTATCAGTAGGGATACCCTGATTCTAGTCAAAACAGTTGTTTTTTCCTCTAAAAAATGTCACACTATTAATAATTTAAGTGATCGCGCCCGATTTGAGGCAATAGTATGAGCGATATCAACGGCCCCAAACCAGTTCCCAGTCATACATCCTCTTCATCTATTTTATTTCTCAATCGCTGTGTTGAGCAGATCTTTACGGACATTTTAGATCCAAATACACCCCTGTTTAAACCCAATGTTGTGATTTTGGGAGAATCTTATCCTGAATTCAAAGCAATTCTTCAAGAAGCCCGACAAAATAACTATCAGCAATTATTACCCACCTTAATCGCTGGGTTACAATTTATTTTAGGTCGAGAAGCTTATGAGAATAAAGATTTAGAATCGACTCTTTATCATTATCGTCGCAGTTTAGAATATTGGCCATCGGCTTTAGCTCAAGGCGATTTAGAAATGCTATCTCGTCCTGACCTTGACACGATTCTTCCCAATCAATTTCTTGAACAAATGGGTGGAATTTTATTTCATGTCGGGTTATGTTTTATCTCTTTAGCTCAGTCTAATACCAGCGCAGAAAAAAATATAAATTGGCAAGAAGCAAAAATTTATTTTGAGCAATGTATAACCGTTTTTGAAAAAGCTAATCGCCCTGATTTGGTCTCTAAATTCATTGGAGAATTAGGTGAAGTTTTACGACACCTAGAAGACTGGGAAACCTTACAAAAAGTGGCTCAAAAAGCGATTAATTTACATATATCTTATGGTTCAGAAGCCCAATTAGCACAAGATTATGGCTTTTTAGCCGAAGCTGCTTTGCATGAATCCAAGTGGGCACACGCCAATCAATTAGCGGAGTTAGCATTAGCAATTCAAGGTCAATCAATCTATGATGATCCAATGAGTACCAGCACAGAATCTCATAATCCTTATCTTTATTTACTAGCAGAATCCAAACAGGAATTTCAACAATGGCAAACAACAGTTAACCAATTAGAAGAAGCTTTACGGAAAAGCAATGTTGAGGATGATCCTAAAGGTTATTTAAAAATTTTAACAGCCTTACATAAGCTGTATTTGGATCAAGATTTATATACTCAAGCTTCCCGTTTAAAAGAAGAAAAAATTAGAATTGAATATCAATATGGATTACGAGCTTTTATTGGGGTGCGGACATTGCAACCTCAATCCCACCTTAATCATAAACAACAGTCTATTGCTTTAGAAATAGAAAATTCTAATCGTTTAAAGGATGTTCATACTTTATTAGAACGGATTCAAAACCCCGACAATAAACTGATTGTTCTTCAGGGAGAATCTGGCGTTGGAAAAAGTTCATTACTCAATGCAGGAATTGTCCCGATGTTGTTAGAACAACGGTCTCGAAATCCTAGTATTGCTCGACCTATTTTACTGCGAATTTATACGGATTGGTTACGAGAACCAAACCCCAAAACCTGGAACTTGAATCCGGTTTTAAATTTACTTAAGCAAAATGATCAAAATCAGATTCCAACGGTATTAATTTTTGATCAGTTTGAAGAGTTTTTTGTGGTTTGTCAGCAGTTAGAACAACGATTACCTTTTTATGAATTTTTAAAAGAAAGTTTGATGCTGACTTCAATTACGGTGTTACTTTGTTTAAGAACTGATGCTTTACATTATTTACTAGAATGCGCTCATCGTACTAACCTAGAGGATATTATTCACTCTGAGATTCTCTCCAAAAAGGTGATTTATGGTTTAGAAAACTTTACAGTAAGTCAAGCACAAACGTTCATTCAAAATCAAATTGAACGTGCTCAATTTAAAATAGAACCTGATTTAATGTCTCAATTGCTTCGGGATTTAACCGTTGATATTGATCGGATTCGACCCATTGAACTTCAATTAATTGGGACTCAATTACAAGTTCATGATATTCAAACTTTAAATCAATATGAACAGCTTGGAGAACATCCCAAGCAAAAATTATTAGAACATTTTTTAGATGAAGTTATTCGAGATTGTAGTGCTAAAAATGAACGAACAGCAATTAAAATTTTGTATGGGTTAACCAACGAGCAAGAACACCGCCTGCTAAAAACTAGCAAAGAACTAGCGGAAGAATTAGATACAGAATTTAGTAAAATAGAACCTTTATTAGAAGTTTTAGTTGAAGAAGGATTAATTTTACATATTCCTGATATTCCTGATGATCGATATCAACTGACCCATGATTATTTAGTGGCGTTAGTTCGTCACCAAAAAGGAGAACGATTAATTGCTAGGTTAGAATTAGAACGGGATAAAGCTCAACGCAAAATTATTGAAGAGAAACCCAATAGTTTTGTCAATCGTGCAATTGCTTCTGTTTTACGTTGGATTAATACTGATTAATATTATGGAAAATATCTCCCAAACTGAACAAGAAAAAATGCTATCAGGGGCATTATATTTCGCTAATGATGCTGATTTAATTAGGGCCCGCCAACGAGCTTCTAAACTGACTCGTTTATACAACAATACAACAGAAGAACAATTAGAAAATCGTCAAGAAATTCTATTAGAATTATTCAATAAAATCGGAGATAATTTATATATTACTCCCCCCTTTTATTGTGATTATGGGTGTTATATTAAACTGGGAAATAATGTTTATATGAATTATAATTGTATCATTTTAGATTGCAATTTTGTTGAAATTGGCGATAATGTTTTATTAGCACCTAATGTTCAAATTTATACCGCTTATCATCCGATTGAGCCTGAATTACGTCTAACAGGAAAAGAACTAGCTGCACCGATTAAAATTGGTCATAATGTTTGGATTGGAGGGGGTGCTATTATTTGTCCAGGGGTAGAAATTGGCGACAATACGACCATTGGAGCGGGGAGCGTTGTTGTTAATAATATTCCTGAACGAGTTGTTGCGGCGGGGAACCCTTGCCGGGTGATTCGGACGTTATAAAAAGCACCATAAAATATAGAGACACGGCATACATCAGTGTCAACTTTAAGGCTAAAAGTAGCCTAGAAAACTGAAAGTTCGTTGATTTTTTTATAGTTCTAAATCCCCCCTTAAAAAGCAGGGGGTTTTCAAAGTCGGCGTTAAAAAACAAAATTCTGAAAATGCTAAACTTCTCTTTATGATAGAGAAATATGGGTTATTAAATAAAGTATTTACTCTCGATGCTCTCCGATGAGTTAATATTCTACAGCACCTAACGCTTTTAGGGTGTGTTTTTGACCCTCGCTTAACCCTTGCGTTTCTGTCATATTCATGTTAGTATAAGAATTAGGAATAATTAAAGTTTTTAAACACTTTCCGGTTTTAACTTGCCAAAACTTAATTGTTCCGTCTTCACTGCTCGTGAGCAAAGTTTGGTGATCAGGACTAAACATTACTGATGTCACAGTATTAGTATGTTTTTTTAAGCTATAGAGACAGTTTCCCGTCTTAAAATCCCAGAGTTTCACTTGAAAATCATCACTTCCACTGGCTAAAAATCGACCATCAGGACTAAAATCAACCGACCAAATCCAACCTTCATGTCCCAATAAAGTATAAACACATTTTCCCGTCTCTAAATCCCAAAGTTTGACCGTTTCATCTTCGCTTCCACTGACTAAAAATTGGGACTGGGGACTAAAAGCAATTGACCGAACTTTATTGTGATGTCCCCGTAATGTTTGTAAGCAAGCTCCCGTTTTCATATCCCAAAGTTTAATCGTTTGGTCATCACTTCCACTGGCTAAAATTGGGAAATGAGGATGAAAAGTTACCGTCCAAACCCAACTTTGATGTCCGGCTAAAACTTTAAATTTACCAGTTTTTATATTCCAAATTTTAATCGTGGTATCTTGACCGCCACTGGCGATATATAAACCATCTCCGCTAAAAGCAATCGTCCAAATTCCGCCTTGATACTTTTTAGTCGGATATTTCAAACATTTGTAACAATCTCCCATCTCCACATCCCAGAGTCGAATGGTTTCATCATCGCCGCTACTCGCCACCGTTTTTCCATCAGGACTAAACGCCACCGACCACACCCAAGCCGTATGTCCGGTTAATGTGTTTAAACAGTCTTGGGTTTGAGGATTCCACAATCTCACTTGATGGTCTAAATGGCTACTCGCTAACCTCTGACCATCACGACTCAACGCAATTGACCAAACCCAGTTAGTATATCCCCAAAATGTTTTGATACATTTTCTCGTTTTCGTATTCCAAAGTTTAATAATTTGGTCATTATCTCCCGTTGCTACGGTTTGATTATCAGGACTAAAAGCTAAGGCGCGAATTCCCGTTTGATGGTGTTTTAAACTTCCAATACATTCCCCGGTTTTCACCCTCCAAAACTTCACCGTTGAAGTAAAATCTCCACTGGCTAAAGTTTCCCCATCGGGACTAAACGCTAACACTTTAATTTCCTTTTGATGTCCTGACAAAATCCGATAACATTCTCCAGTTTTGATATCCCAAATTCTAATAATTTTTTCAAATCCACAACTGGCTAAAGTTTTACCATCAGGACTAAACGCTACACACCAAATCGCATCTTCATGTCCTATCAAAGTTTGCAAACAGTCCCCCGTTTCGATATCCCAAAGTTTAATGGTTTTATCATAACTTCCACTGGCTAACCTGCGACCATCGGGAGTAAACGCAACACTTAAAACCCAACCATTATGAGCGTCTAAAGTCCTCAACAATTGACCCTTATTAGCATCCCAAAATTTAATCGTTTTATCATCACTCCCACTGGCTATAATTTGATTATCGGGACTAAAAGCAACTGTCCAAACCCAACTTTTATGTCCTTCTAAATCCTTTAATAATTGACCCGTTTTTGCATTCCAAATTTTAACAGTAGGATGTAAACTACTACTGACTAATTTTTCACCATCGGAATTAAAGGCGAGAGCAACTGTCCACCATTTATGTTTACCAAAACTCAGTATGGGTTGTCCATCTTCGGGGTTTAAAAAATGAATATAACCATTAGAATCTCCCGCCGCTAAAATCGCACCATCGGGAGTAAATGCTAAGGAATGAATACCCCCAAAAGATTGTGTAAAAACGGTATTTCTGAAATCACAATCAGAAAAATTAACGTTTTGTAGGTTAATTCCTTGTAGGTTTGCTTCCCAAATTGTCAGACGGGAGAAATTATAACCGTTTAAATCGGTTTTTAAATAACAAAATAGATTAATTAAATTTCCACCAATATAACCGGGTTTCTGGGGATATTTTTCTTGAGCTTGAATTACTAATTTTTTGAAATGATTTTCTAACTCAAAAAGACTTGGAAATTGAGGTAATGACAATAAAGATTCTATGATAGGATTAATAATCATTGTGATTTGGCTACTTCTGATATAATCTTTACAAGTCGCCAGCATTAAACTATGATGATTAAATAGATTAAACTCTCCCGTGATTAATTCTGGGGTGACGGTGGTAATCAATTTTTCCGTAACATATTCCATTAACACCGGTTGTAGAGTAAAGCACTGTTGATTTGCACTTCTTTCTAGGAGCATTCGGTTTTGTAACGATTCTAAATAATCTAATAAATGCTGTTGAATATTCACTGAAACTATATGGTCTTTTAATTCAGCAATGGAAACAGGTTCTCGATAAATTGCTAACCAGAATAAAATGTTATGTTCTTCATAACTGCAATACTGAAAATGCCAATCTAATAAATCCTGTATATCTTTAAAAACTAAGTTTCCGACTTTTAAAAAATCCTGAATATTCCCTGCAAAAACCTTTTGAATATGACAAGCGGTTAATTTTAAGGCGAGAGGATTTCCTTGATAATAATTAACTAAAGTTTCCCATTCGGTTTCTGTGGCGGTAAATTCACCTTTTTCTTGAAACAGTTTTTTAACAGGATCAACGGTTAATCCTCCCACCACAAAGCAACGCACGGGTTGATGTTGACCCACGAATTTTTCTAAATGATGAACTTTAACTCGACTGGTTAACAGCAGACAACTTTGATGGGAAACTTCAGCAATTTTTTCTAACAGTTGATGATAGTCTTCATAACCCGATTTATAGTTTTTGAATTGAGTTTCTTTCGCTAAAATAGTTTCAATATTATCTAAAATTAATAAATATCGATGTTGTTTTAAATAAGAAATTAATAAATTAATTTGTTGATCAAGACGCTCAGGTAAATCAATATTTTCTTGATGAGATAAAAATAAAATCCAGTCTTTGATAATATCCTGAACCGGAGGCGCATTTAAAAGCGATCGCCAAATAATTCCCTCAAATTCTCCCCTCAATTGTTCTGCTAATTTCGCACAAATATGGGTTTTCCCCTTCCCCGGAAGTCCAACAATTGCAACTAAACGACAACGATCTTGGATTACCCATTGTTTCAGGGTGTTTAAATCAGTTTCTCGCCCTAAAAAATAAGATACATCCGGTGCATCCGCCCAATCTTCACGGGTATTTGATGTTGCTAAATAAACAGAAATAGGCGATCGCATGAGCACTTCTCGAATATTAAATTTTGCAACTTTTTCTCCGAATACTTGGCTTAATAATTGCCACAATAAAGATGCTTCTTTTTTAATACTATCTTCATTGCGATAGGTAAGACGAGCAATAGTTCTATATTGCTTTCCATTTAAGGATTCCCGCAGAATAGTGACTTGAAGATCTTTCAAGTATTTCCCACTTTTTTGATAAACAATCTGCTTAATAGATTCAACAATTCTGTCAATATCCATCGCACGCTCTGGGATTAATTAATTATTAAAACTTGGTCTATGTCCCTAAATATCGGGATTTAGACCTATTGATTCACTTTTTGTCACTTTATTATACCGAAATCTTCACTTTTTGGCAACCTTTTTTCACCGGAGATGGCAGTAATCTATTGCCATGATCAAATTTGTTCGACAGACGGTTCGACTTTTGGACATCGCACCGAGTCTTTCGTCAAAAGATACCCATGCTGTGGAGTTTTTTTGAGACAGAGGCGAGGTTTACAATCTGCAATTAGCTAAGAAACCGGGTTTTTCCCCAAAGACCACTCCTTGAAACCCAAGCTTCCGGTGTCTTAACCCCAACCCAGAACCCAGAAACCGGGTTTTTCCCTAAAGATAACGGGGGGAAAACTAAGTTTTGTTAAAAACCCGGTTTCTCAAACCCAAGTCAGAGTCCAGAAACCAGGTTTTTCCCTAAAGATAACGGCGGGAAAACTAAGTTTTATTAAAAACCCGGTTTCTCAAACCCAACTCCGAGCCCAGAAACCGGGTTTTTCCCTAAAGATAAAGGGCGGGAAACTAAGTTTTGTTAAAAACCCGGTTTCTCAACCCCAACTCAGAGTCCAGAAACCCGGTTTTTCCCCAAAGATAACGGCGGGAAGGTCAAGTTCCTTTAAAAACCCGGTTTCTCAACCCTAACTCAAAGCCCAGAAACCGGGTTTTTCCCGAAAGATCACTTGAGGAAAATTAACTTCTGTTAACAACCCGGTTTCTGAGACCATTTTCGTTAAAAATCTACCAGAGATCATCCCATGAAAACCTTATACAATATTGTTGCAGCCAGCATAGCGACTTTTTCAGTAGTTTTATTTCCGAATTTAGCCCATGCTTACTGGGGTTTTGATAATCGGACTGATTGGGAAAATGCTGTTTCTAAATATAGTATTGTGACCGAGGATTTTAATTCTTTTGTGGGTAACATCACCGCAGATAGTCAACTTTCTACAGGTCTTGTCACCAATATTCCTTTTACTATTAATACAGGGGAAGCTCAATCAGATTGGGCGGCATTTGATATTGTTTTCCCCAATCAAGTCATCGCTTTTGGTTTTGATATGATTGACCCTTGGCGTTCACCTAATCGTAATGCCATATTAGGAAACGTCAAATTTTTTGATCAACAGGATAACTTAGTTAATCATTTAGGTGTACAATTCACCAGCTATGATGAAGACTTTGTAGGTTTTTTCCTGGGTGAAAATTCCGGGGTACATCGAATTGAATATTTGTGGTGTGAGGCATCCCAAGGGCCAAATAAACCCAATGGTTATTGTAAGGCTGAATATGCCCAACAAACGATTGATAATTTCAGCTTTGTTGTCCCTAAATCTGAATCAAAATCGGTACCAGAACCCAATACAAACTTAGGGATTTTAGGGTTGGCAGCCATCGGAATTCGTTTGTTAAAGCGACACAATCAAACTTTGATCGGTTGAAACCTATCGATACACAAATCAGAACCCAGAAACCGGGTTTTTCCCGAAAGATAACAGGGGGAAAACTAAGTTTTGTTAAAAACCTGGTTTCTCAACCCTAACTCAAAGCCCAGAAACCGGGTTTTTCCCGAAAGATAACAGGGGAAAAACTAAGTTTTGTTAAAAACCCGGTTTCTCAACCCTAACTAAGAGTCCAGAAACTGGGTTTTTCCCGAAAGATAACGGGCGGGAAACTAAGTTTTGTTAAAAACCCGGTTTCTCAAGTCCCACCTATCAACCTTTAACTAGAGGTAAGACAATGAACACCTTATTAACGACAGAAACAACTGAAACTACAACGATTGAAAAAGCGTTACAACTTGCTAACAATTATCTCAGTAATTTCGCTTCATCTGTCGATTTTAATGCTAAAATGCAGCTTGCTTTCGGAAATCATAAAATCTGGGAAAAGGCAGATTTAATTGATTTTCCGACGATTGAAATTCGTCCTGCTGCTGAAATTAATAATGCTAGGGGTGCTTTTGCGGCTGCTACAAATACAATTTATTTATCTCAGGAATTTGTGAATGAGAATAGGGGGAATGTAGGGGCAATCGCATCGGTTTTATTAGAAGAATATGGTCATTATTTGGATGCTCAAAACAATGTGATCGATTCTCCTGGGGATGAGGGAGAACTTTTTGCTGATTTGGTTCTGGGTAAGGGGTTGAGTGAGTCGGAACTATTAGCGTTGTGGAGTGAGGATGATAGTGTGATCGTTGTTTTGGATGGGAAAGAAGTGGCGATCGAGCAACAAACTTGGTGGTTTTTTGATCTGGCGCCAGAACCGGAAGTTGTTAATGGGACAAGTGAAGATGATTATATCCAGCCTGGACAGGGTGATACTGTTTATGGAGGCGCTGGAAACGATGGAATTGATTTTGCAACAGGGACGCAGGGAGGAGAATATGTAGATGGTGGAGATGGGAATGATTCAGTTGGATTTGCAACAGAAGGCCCCATAACTGTTGAAGGTGGTTCAGGAGATGATGTGTTATGGGGCTCGAATGGCAATGACAAGATTGATGGTGGTTCAGGAAATGATGAGTTGAACGGCGATACAGGCAATAATAGCTTTAGAGGTAATGATACCCTTATCGGGGGAGCAGGTTACAACACCTATTATGGCGGGGAAGGTAATGATATTTACATTGTACAAGCAGCTTCAGGTGGCTCCAATCAGGATTTAGGTGGGATAATAGATGACTACGGTGATATTGATCAACTGATCCTTGAAGGTGGAACTCTATCTTTTACTCCCACAGGAGGTGAAATAGGTCTGGCTCCAGGAAACTATTATGATTTGATCCTAGATCTTAATAAAGATGGCGTATTTGACAAAATCTATCCACAGTACAACGAAGTATCAAATTTAGAAAGTGGGAATTTTGATCTACAAATTGCGAATTTTTTTGACGGTGAGGACAACTGTAAACCGGGCTTGGGTTTCATTGAAACAGTCGGAAATCTTTCTGGACAGGAGATACTTGATTATTTTTGTAATGAAAAAAATCAACCTTCGATTTCAATTACTAATGTAACAGTAGAAGAAGGCGAACTTTTAAACTTTATTGTTAGCTTGTCAGAACCAAGTGATGAAGTTGTCAAAGTCCTTTACACAACACAAGAGGATACAGCTACTCCAGGCGAGGACTATTTTGATTCAACTACAACAATAGAGTTCCAACCTGGAGAACAAGAA